>JAFPVP010000197.1 GCA_017412925.1 Selenomonadaceae bacterium | reverse complement strand
TTCGATTTGTTCGAGCGTCTTGCCCATGGTTTCGGGGACGCACAAAACAAATTGACCTGTCGCCTGCTTTGTGCTAAATTAATTTTAGTAAACTCATCAGCACACGAAACGCCAAGTCAATTGTTTTTCTGATTCTAAGCGTTTCGGCGTGCTACGTCAAGCACCAAGGAGCGATTTTAAATGAACATTAAAGAAGCAAAAGAAAATTTGCGGGAGTATCTGCCACTCTTGCCCGAAACCGCGCAGGTTGCCGCCGAATTTCTGCTGAAGAAATTTGACGAGATCGTCCGCGAATTTAACGAAATGAAACGCAACGCGGTAGTTCAATCGAAGGTTGAAAATTTGCCGCACGAGATTTGGCGTAATGTTGTCGGTTACGAGGGACTTTATCAAGTCAGCAGTTTCGGGCGCGTCAAGAGTTTTTACGGAATTGGCGAACGTCTGCTCACTCCCAGTGCCAACAAAAGCGGCTACCAATACACGGTTTTAACCGACAAAAACAAAATTCGTAAAAGTTGCAAAGTCCACACACTCGTTGCGCGAACTTTCTTACCGAATCCCGAAAACAAACCAGTAGTTCATCACCGCGACAGCAACAGAGCAAACAATCGCGTTTCAAATCTCGAATGGGTGACTCATCGCGAAAATACTGCGTATGCCGTTCAAAATGGAAGCTACGATAAGCCGGACAGTTGTGCCTCTCCGCGTGCCAAACTTACGGCGGACGACGTTCGTTATATTCGTGCGCATTACGTTCCGCGCCATCGCGAATTTGGTGCAAATGCCTTAGCAAGAAAATTCGACGTGAGCCAAAGTACAATTCTTAATGTAGTCCATTACGTTACATACAATTAACGCGAGAAACTGACCGCTGACTATCATCAATTCATTTTGCGTGACCATGCGTCCGCGAGTTTCAGCGGGAGAAATTTCTGCAAGATAAGCCGGAACCGTGACGGACGCGCCGCCGACTGCCAAACCGAGCGTGAAACGTGAAATCAACATAACGTGGAAACTTGGCGCGAGTGCGCAACCCAACGTCGCGAAGAAAAATATTATGGAGAGCGTAGAAATATTCGCCTTGCGCCCTTGAATATCAGCCATCTTGCCGCCGCCGATTGAACCGATTGCCGCGCCAACGAGCAACGCGCTGACAACCATACCTTCTTGCAGCGGGTCGAGATTAAGTTGGTCGGGTGCCGCCATGAAAGGCAACGCGCCATTGACAACGCCCGTGTCGTAGCCGAATAAAAGTCCGCCGAATGTCGAGATGATCATTATTTTTCTCAAGTTGGAGCGGAATTCACTTGATATCCCAGACATGATTTTTCCTCCTGTCTAATCTTTCGGATAAAAAATTATATGTTGGAGGAATGCACAAGATTTTTTCCCGCGCACTCCTCCGAAATTGAAATGTTAGAGGGTTCAGTTGTAATTGACGGGCATTGCCTCTTTGAGGACGTCGGTTGATTTAATGACGCCAGTCAACGCGGGCATCGTCAAATCTTCCATTTCTTGGCTAATCGCGCCGTCGTAGCCTTCCATGCTGAGAATCGACAAAAATTCTTTCCACCAACGAACATCATGACTGTGACCGAGCGCGACGTAATTCCACGTGCGCTGAGCGAATTGGTCGATTGTCTTCGTGTCGAGGACGCCGTCCGCGCCGATATAATTTCTCTCAATGCGAACGTCCTTTGCGTGCACGTGATAAATTCTTTTCGCGCCGAGTTTGTGAATCGCTTGGATTGGGTCGCCGCCCATCCACATCAAATGCGACGGGTCGAAATTCAAACCAATCATATCGCCGACGGCGTCGCGCAATTTTATCAGCGTCGAGGGATTGTAGACCATTTGGCAACCGTGATTCTCCAGCGCGATTCTCTCAATGCCGCAAGCTTTAGCTTCTTCGACGGTTTTCTTCCAGTAGGGAATCAAAATTTCTTCCCACTGCCAATTTAAAATTCTCGTGGTAATCGGCGGCCAGCTCGTGACAATCCAGTTAGGCGTCGTGTCGCCAGGAGCACCGCCAGGGCAGCCGCTCATCATGACAATTTTTTTCACGCCGAGTAGACTTGCGAGCTTGAAAGTTTTTTCGACAACGGATTGATGAAGTTTTCCTTCGTCGTTGGGCGCGAGCTGGTTGCCGGAGCAATTCAGAGCTTCCAATTTCAAGCCGCGAGATTCAATCGCGTCCATGAAATATTTTCTTGCGCCTTCGTCGGCGAGCATTTTATCAAGGTCAATGTGCGGAGCCTTCGACCAGTTGCCGCAAGCAATTTCCACGCAGTCATAGCCGAGCTTGGCGAGCGTGTCGAGCATTTCTTCAAACGGCATGTAGCCGAGCCCGTCCGTGTTAAAGCAAAGTCTCATTTCAATTTCCTCCGCTCATTTCTTGTAGAAGTCGGGCATCTCGTCGTATTTAATTTCGACGATTGTTTGAGTGTCGCGAGCCTTGGACGCCGCGCTTGCCGTGACTTGACCGAGGTAGCCGTCCCAAGCCGTCGGACCGTCGACGCGACCTTCTTTGACGGCGTTAATCCATTCTTGGAACTCGATGTTGTAAGCTTCGGGGAAACGTTCGCTCCAGTCGTGGCAAATTGGATAGACGCGCGAATCGTTCGTGCGAATCATGGCGTTGGCGGGTTCGGGCAAATTCAAGCAGCCTTCCTCGCAAACGACTTCGCAGCGAACGTCATAACCGTAACGGCAATTCACGAACGACTCAACGTCAATGCGAACGCCCGACTCCGTCGTCAAGTACATAATCTGCGGGTCGCGGACGCCGTCTTCAGCTTTGCGGGTGGTCTTGGGGAATCTGACTTCGACGGTGGCGTAACCTTCGCCGAGGAGCCAGCGCAGAACGTCGATTTCGTGAATCATGGAGTTTTCCACGGACATGGGAGTTTTCCAGCCCGGCGCGTCGTAATTTCTGTGGACGCAGTGAAGCGCAAGCGGCAAACCGAACTTGCCCGAATCGATGTGCGCTTTGAGTTGACGATAGCCAGGGTCGTAGCGGCGCATGAAGCCGACTTGCACAAGCTGTTTTCCGCTGGCAATTTCAGCCTCGACGATTCTCTTGCAAGCGTCAGCTTCGGGAGCCAGCGGTTTTTCGCAGAAGACGTACTTGCCCGCCTTAATCGCCGCCATAACGTATTGCTCATGGAAAGGATCCGCCGTCGTCACGATAACCGCCTCAATCGCGTCCGACTGAATCATTTCTTCGCCCGAAGCGCAAGCTTGAATCCCGAACTTGTCCGCGACCGATTTTGCGAAGTCCAAATTGTAATCCGCGCAAGCGACGACTTTGCCGCCCTGCAACTTTTGATTGATGCGCTCGATGTGCGTGCGCCCAATCATACCAGTTCCCACGAGTCCAATTTTCAAATCTGACATAACCTTTTACCCCTTTCAACTGCCTAAAGATTTTTTACCGTGACTGCATTGTATAGATTTTTCAGCGCGGGCGTTATCGCAATCTTGATAGTGATTCGGGCTCAAAGAGCCGTCTTGAAAAAATTTTTTATACAATCTTGAACGGGATTATATTTTCTCGCGACGTTTAGAAAAATGGCTGCGGTATTCTTTCGGAGTGATGCCCACGTATTTTTTGAACATTTTGGAGAAGTGCGCACTGCTGACGAAGCCCAGCTCCTCGCCGATGTCCTGAATCGGTTGCGAAGTTTCTATCAGCTTGCTCTGCGCCTCGCCGATACGCCGTTGCATCATGTATTGCATTGGCGATAAGCCCGCGTCCTTTTTGAAGCAATGGGACAGGTGCGCCTCGCTGATATAAACTGCCTCGCTAATTTTTTTCAACGTGAGCGGCTCGGCGTAGTGTTCGTTGATGTAATCCATGATTCGATAAGTCAATCGTTCGCGCTTTTGTTTCGTCGGCGTGAGATTTTCGTCGCGCTCCGCAATTTTTTCGCGAAGCATAAAAAAAATGCCCAACGCCAAATGACGACAGACCTCGTAATAATTTTTCTTCGCGTGAAACATTTTATAAATTTCGGGCAACAAGTCCGCAACAAAATTTTCCTTGCCCAAAGAAATAATCGGGCGTTTATTTTCGGCAAGTTCCAACTTCACGCCCGAAAGCACTAGTATGACTCAATTTAATTGTCCGCATGCTTCAAGGACACTGGTTCCTTGTTCTTCCGATTTCGTTTAATAGGTTCAGGAGCA
>JAFPVP010000196.1 GCA_017412925.1 Selenomonadaceae bacterium | reverse complement strand
TTTTCACGAACGCCGCGTCGTCAAGGGAGGCTCGTCCGCGCAAACCGTGTTCAAAGTGCGCGATGACAAGTTCCAACTTAAAGCGTTGCCGCGAATTTATCATAAGCTGCGCCAAGGCAAGCGAATCTGCGCCGCCCGACACCGCGATTAAAACACTTCTCAAGCCGTCGAAAATTTTTTCCGCCGCGCAAAGGTCTATGAATCTTTTCAGCAAGATAAAAAAGAGGTCAGTCCGACCGTCTGGAACCGCGCCCGCCGCGCTTTGAATCCGTCTTGCGTTTCAAGTCGGTCAAGCGTTCGTCGCTGTCCTTTAGGAATTTGGACAGCTTATCTTCAAATGAGGCGGACAGTTGCCTTTGTTGCGGCTTGCGAAAGTCTGCGCGCCTTTGTTTAAAGGGTTGCCCGTCAATCTCCGGCGGCTTAGTCTTTGCCTGCTTCAAAGACAGCGCGATTTTGTTGCCGTCGACATTTACGATTTTAACTTGAACCGTATCGCCCTCGTTCAAAAAATCGTGAATGTCATTGACATAAACGTCAGCGACCTCGGAAATGTGAATCAGTCCGACTTTACCCTCCTCCAATTCCACGAAAGCTCCAAAATTCGTGATCCGCGTAACTTTGCCTTCCACAATGCTGCCTGCTTCCATTGCCAAAATACCTGTCCTCCCAAAAAATTTTTTAATTCTTACGGTCGCGCCGCCTGATAGGGCATTTCGCCTTCTTTGGCAAGCCCTAGCTCTTCGCGCGCCAATTTTTCAATGGTGTTGATGTCCTGCAGTGCGGCGAGTTCCTTGCGCAATTTTTCGTTCGTCGCCTTTGCCTGCTCCAATCTCTTGTCGGCGATTCTCTGGCTTTCGCTTACGTGCGCCAAATGAACTTGTTGGGAAATTAAAACCGTCGAGAAGTAAGCGATCATCGCGAACATCAACAACGCAAACCAATTAAAACTATTCCTCTTTCGCATTGCGCTGCCTCCTCAGCTTTTTTATATAATAGCAGTTAGATTGTTCTTTCGCAAGTTTCAGTTTTCGGCGTAGACAATCCCTTTTCTGAAATCCGCCGTATTAAAAGTATTCAAGTTATAGAAAAAGACCATGTAGCCCGCGCTCGTCGAAGTTTTGAAGCCGCAACTTTGAAGAATCGATTTTACCTTGATTAAATCGTCGGCGTTGTGATAGGTGCAAACGGACGCCCGGACTTTGTTATTGGTAAGAATTTTTTTCGCGCCGCGCAGTGCACGAGGCTCGGCTCCTTCCACGTCCATTTTGAGGAAAATATTTTCGCCGCGCAGTTCTGGCAGGGCATCGTCAATCGTGATATTTTTGTCGTCCGTGACGTCGGAAATAGAGCGCGGAATAATTTCTACCTTGTCGCGATAATCTTTGAACGTCTGACGGAGCGGCTCCTGCCACACTTCGTCCGGCTCAAACAGATACATTTTGGAGCAAATGTCAACGTACTTCAGGGCGAAATTTCCTTCGCAAACGCCCGCGTCAATCAAAATGTCGCCCGCGTTGACGTGGTGCTTGTCCGTTACGTATAGATGCGGCGAAGTCGGCAGTTGCTCCGTCAAAAGATCTTTTACAAAGTATTCGCCGTTCTTTGCGTGGAATTTTTTGTAATTTCTCGGATAATACATTCTGCGCAACTCACCGCTGACGGTTTGAAAATTAACGTAGGGCAAGTCGCAAGTATCATCAAAGAAAACTTTATCAAAAGTGTTGTGTGGAACGTGCTGATTGAAAATGGAAATTTCGTGCGTCTTCCACCATTCAAGGGTTTCTTGAATCGCGGGGTCGGCGAAGTCTTCATATTTTTTTGTCATGAAATTTTTCAATAACCAGAGAATATTTTTGAATTGCTCTTCCTTGCCGATGCCAAGTTCAATCATGCGCGGACGAATTTCTGCAAAATCTTTTTCTTCGCAACCGTAAATCGCCACGTCCCACGACAAATTTTTAATCTCGGTCAGCGGATAAATCGGATGATTTTTATAGGAAGTTTCTTTTTCGTTCAAGTCAAAAGAAACGACGCCAGCGATGTCCCAGCCCAGCCGCTCGGTCATGCTACAGGCAAATTCGCAAATCCATTTGAGGGCGTAGGGAAATCTCAGAATCAAAATTCTCAAACCGACTAGTCTCCTTGCGCAAAAAATTTTCATAGTTATTTCAACAGGCTTTGCGATATTTCCTGCCTTGACAAATAAAATTGGCAAGGTTATCATGACAAAAAATTTTTCGGAGGTAACGCAATGAAACTGTTCAAGAAAAATACTTTGCGCAAGTTCGCGGCGGTTGCGGCTGTAAGCGGCGCATTTTTCTTCAGCGACACGGCAGACGCGGCTACGACTGAAGATGCGGGCATGGCAGCTTTCCGCGAAGCTTATCTGGGGCAACTTGCTACCGAGCGCGCTGTCGACCAAGACCTTACGCTTATCTCGACCAATTTCCACCTCGACATAGATTCTAAGGCGCAAATCTTTGACGACGGCGTCATGAGGATGAGCGGCAATTTATCTTGGACATACACGAACCTGAAAAAAAATTACTCGACGAACAGCAACATTCCGTTTTACATTGAGCAAGTCGGCAACGAAATGACGCTCTACGTTCAAAGGCGCGGCAGATGGAGCAAGATGCTCCTTCCTGGTCTGCCCACGGGTATCGCCACGATTTGGAAGTCAACTGGTCCGAGTTTCGTCAAAGAAAATATTGAAGCCGTCAAGAAGGTTGAAGTCCTGAAAGATACGCCCGACTTGCGAATCATGAACGTCACGCTTGACGGGAAAAAAATTGCCGACCTTTTGGAGAAGAACAGCCAAAACTCCTTCGCGAAACTTTCCGGCGACGAACTCGCTGAACAAAAAGAAATGTTAAACAGGTGGCTGACAGCTGTCAAGGCGAACGATATAACTTTTGCGTGGACGGTAAACAAGCCGAGCTGGACGACGGTCACCGCCGCCTTTGACTTGACGCCGATAATGCGCGCCTATTCTATTTACGTCCTCGACGAAGCCGCCGCCGGTCGCGTTGTCCTCACCGAAGAAGAACGCGATTTGCTCGACGCCATGGGTTATTACAGCGAGTTGCGCTCCTATACAACTTACGTTTCGCCTAAGACCAACAAGATTAACGTGCCGCCGAATTTGGACAAGGCTCCCGAAAATGACAACTCACTAAACGATATTTTCTACGAAATGACAACCGTCGTCGAAAAATAAACGGTCAATAAATAATTTGCGCGTGTCGTCGCCGGATGACATTCGCGAGGCATTCACGAACTGCAGGCAAGGGCTTAAAGCCTCGGAAAGTTCGTTGGGTGCCTTTTATTTTTTGGAGGGACTTGAAATGATTTTTCTGCCGATAGCACTAGCTGTATTAGCAAATGTTTTTTATCACGTTGCGAGCAAATCGATACCCGCCGAGCAAAACGCCTTCATGGGGCTGGTCGTGAATTACGCGACGGCATTTTTAGCCAGCACGATTTTATTTTTCCTCACGCCGCACGAAAAAATTCTGGTCGAGGCGGCGAAAAGTAATTGGGCGTGCATATTAATGGGCTTGTCGATAACGGGCTTGGAAGTGGGCTTCGTGATGATTTATCGGGCGAGCGGCGAGCTGTCCACGGCGTCTTTAATCGTGAACATTTTACTTGCGTTGGCAATGCTTGTCGTCGGCGGATTTTTTTATCACGAGCAAATTTCTCTGCGGAAAATTTTCGGGGTGGTACTTTGTATGGCGGGCGTGGCGTTGTTGTCGTTGAAGGAATAGTTGTGCAGCGCGGCGAATTATTAAAAAAAATTTTTAAAGGAGCGATTGAAATGCAGTATGTGAGCATAGTTGACGCTAAGGATAAATTTGCCGAACTGATAACGTTGTTAAATCAAAATCATCAAGAAGAAGTTTATTTGACGTTCGGCGGCAAACCAATTATCAAGATGAGCCGCGTCGAAGAAGCCCCCGTAGAAAATCGTATCGGTATTGCGAAGGGAAAATTTACAATTCCTGCCGACTTCGACAAATGGGACGAGGAGATCGCTGAAATGTTCGGAGGTAGTATTAAATGAACGCTATTTTACTCGATACGCATGTCTTACTTTGGACGCTTCTTGATGACGCACTGCTCAAAGATAAGTTTAAGGCAATGATTAGAGATAAAAACAACACGATTTATTACAGCACGCTTTCAATTTTGGAAGTCGAAATAAAAATAATGAAGCATCCCGATGAAATGCCGTTGACAGGCGAACGATTAATCACTCATTGCGAACGTGCCGGATTTTGGAGGCTGGATTTAAACGCCAAACACATTCTTGAATTGAAAAATCTTAAACGCAAAGAAAATACGCCACCTCATCGCGACCCGTTCGACAGGCTCATGATTTGTCAGGCGATTGTCGAGGGAATGATTTTCATGACGCACGATGCACGAATTGCCGAATATGTCTCCGATTCAATCTATAAAATTTAAGAGGTGGCGAGCGCGGAAGTTTCAAAAAAAATTTTGCGAGGTGGTAATTTTGACTGAACGAAAAGAGATGACGAGCGAGGAAGTTTTAAAAAAGTACGACAAAGAATCAAACACGATGGAATATACCGGCGTCATGGCGAAAATAATTTCGGCAATCGCGATAAGTTTTTCCGTCTTCCAAATTTATACGGCGAGCTTCGGGCTTTTGGACGCGCAAATCCAGCGGGCAATCCATTTAGGTTTCGGGCTGTGCTTATCTTTTTTATTATACCCGACAAAAAAATCTTGGCGGCGCGACAGACTTCACCCGCTTGACGGAATTTTGGCTCTATTGGGCGCGGCGACTCCCGCTTACATCGTGATAAATTATCGTGAACTTATTTTGCGGGCGGCACTGCCCACTCAAACGGACGTTTTAATCGGCGCGTTGGGAATTATTTTAGTTATCGAGGCGGCGCGGCGCGTGGTCGGAATCCCGATGGTGTGCGTCGTGTTATTTTTTATCACGTATGCGTTCGCGGGACCGTACATGCCGGGGCTTTTGGCGCACAGAGGCTTGACGGTCGATTATTTTGTCAGCCACGTTTACTTTACGACGGAAGGAATTTTCGGAATCCCGCTGGGCGTTTCGTCGACGTTTATATTTTTGTTTATTCTGTTCGGCGCGTATCTTGAAGGCACGGGGCTTGGAAAATTTTTTATCGACGTGGCGAATTCAATCGCGGGCTGGGCGAGCGGCGGTCCCGCAAAAGTCGCGGTTCTTTCCAGCGGCTTAATGGGAACTGTTAGCGGCTCCTCCGTCGCAAACGTTGTGGGCACCGGCTCCTTGACAATTCCGATGATGAAAAAACTCGGCTACCACAAAGATTTTGCGGGCGCAGTCGAGGCGGCGGCTTCCACCGGCGGACAGTTAATGCCTCCCGTCATGGGCGCGGCGGCTTTTTTAATGGCGGAGTTCGTCGGCGTCCCCTACGTCGAAATCGTCAAGGCGGCAGTCATTCCGGCGGCGTTGTATTTTATCGGCGTGTGGCTCGGCGTGCACTTTGAAGCTAAAAGAAATAATTTGCAAGGCTTGCCCCGCGCAGAACTCCCGAAGCTCGGCGAACTTTTAAAAACGCGCGGACATCTGGCAATCCCGCTACTGATCATCGTTTATCTTTTAGTCAGCGGCTATACTCCAATGCGGGCGGCACTCGTCGCGATAATTTTATCAATCGTGGTGAGCGGCATAAAAAAATCAACGCGCATGTCTCCCGCCGCGATTGTTCACGGCTTGGAAACGGGCGCGAGAAATGTTTTGGGCGTATTGGTTGCCTGCGCGGCTGCGGGAATAATAATCGGCGTCGTGACGAAAACCGGCGTCGGATTAAAATTAGCGTCGGCTCTTCTTGACTTGTCGGGCGGCATGGTTTTGCCGAGCATGTTCTTGACGATGATAACCGCGATACTTTTGGGCATGGGCGTGCCGACGACGGCAAATTACGTCATCACCTCGACGATAGCCGCGCCCGCGCTGATTCAAATGGGCGTTCCGATTTTGGCGGCGCACATGTTCGTTTTCTACTTCGGAATAATCGCGGACGTCACTCCACCGGTCGCACTTGCGGCTTATGCGGGTTCGGGCATTTCGGGCGGCAACGCTCTGCGCACGGGAATCAACGCCTCCAAGCTGGCAATCGCCGCGTTCATAATTCCCTACATGTTCGTCTTGAATCCAGAATTGATTTTGATTCACGGCGTGACGGGCGGATTAATTTTGTCGTTGCTGACGGCGATAATCGGAATGGTCGCGTTATCGTCGTCGCTAATCGGTTATCTTGCCGCGCCGCTGAAAAATTTTGAACGGATAATTTTGGGCGCGGGCGGGCTGATGATGATTAAGCCGGGGCTGGCAACGGACATTGCGGGCGTCGCGATTTTTGCCGCGATTTTATTTCTCCAGCTCCGTGCGCGTAAAACTTCGCTTTAAAAAATAACTGCAGAAATTTTCTGCGCGCCGATAATACCGAAGAATAAAACCGTGCCGATAATCGCGCCGACAAAAGCCCCGTTCAAGCGGATAAACATCAAATCTTTGCTAATCTGCGACTTGACGACCGCGTTCATTTCTTCATCGGTCATGCCCTTCAAGACGCTTTGAACAAGTTGCGCGGCTTCATCTTTGGCAACCACAGCGGTTCTTCCGGCGACTTCGTGCAAAAAGTTCTTAAAGGAATTCTGCAGTTCCGAATCATTTCTAAGCAGTTCAACGATGAGCGCGAATTGTTCCTTGAGCACCTCCGCAACGTGTGAGTGCAAAGCTTTCGCCGCATAATCGGAAATATTTTTGCGCGTCGTCTCGCTTTGAAAACTTTGTGACAGATGCGAAAACAGATCATTCAAAACATCTTCTAAGGGCAGATCGTGGATAAATTTGTGCCGGAGTCCGTCAACAATGTCGCGCACATATCGGTTGCTGAGCATGTCGTCGGAGCATTTGCGAATCAGATACAAAACTTTATTCTGCAACTCCGAATTCCGTATCGCCAGCTCGTCAGCTATATTAATCAACTGCCGCTGCGTTTCCCGTGCGCCGTCGTCAACGTTCACGATGTCGAGCTTTTCGCCGATAAAAACTGCCGCTCTTGAAAAAAATCCCTCGTTGGCTTTCTCTTCCACCGACTGCTTAAATCGCCCTTCGAGCATTCTAAAAAAGTCCTCGCTCTGCACGTAGCTTCTAAAATACGGAGCGACCATTTCCAGAGCCTTGTAGCCGTTGTCGCCGGTTTGGAGCCAATTCAAGCCGTAACGCAACAGCTTGCCCGAATCGTATTGCAATAATTTTTTGCGCAAAAGATCCGCCAAGTCGTTTATGCTTTTGCCGCGACCGTCTTCCAGCATTTCTTCGCGCACAAGCTCCATTAGCTTTGATATGGCTTGCGTTTGATTTTCCGGCGACTTGAACGCCTCGATTGCCTTTTGCAGGAAGTTTGGCATGGCGGCTTTTACCTCGCGCAGGATTTTTTTATCCGTGATTAATTTCTTGATGAGATTTGCCGAGCCGTCCGCGAAAGTTTCCTTCTGCTTGGGCAAAATCGCTGTGTTGGGCACGGAAATTCCAAAAGGGTGCTCAAAAATTGCCGTAACCGCGAACCAATCGGCTATCCCGCCGACAAGTGCCGCGTCCGCCGCGAAGTGAAACCACTCCCAGAAAAGGCTGTCGGGATTTTTCGCGGACATGTAAAGCGTCACCACGAATAAAATTGCCGCGATTAACAGCGAAAAATTTGCGTACCGCTCGTGACTTTTATAATTTCGTTTTGCAGTGTTCATTTCAACATTCCCTCAACAAACATGGCAACAAGATATAAAACCGTGCCCGCCAGACCGCCCACCAAAGAGCCGCTTATCCGAATCGCATGAGCACTGTCGCCCGCGCTGTCTTGCACCATTTTAACTATCTCGTCCTCGTCCTTGGAAAGCAACGCCTTTTTAACTATTTCGCGCAGTTCTTCATGCTTAGTTTCAAGGAGCCTGTCGGCTTCCTTTTTTGTTATGTCGTTGAATTTTTTCTGCCAGTCCTTGTTCTCGCAAAATTTTTCTGTCAGCATAATAAGGAGCCGTTCGATATTGTCGAGAATCTCATTCATGCCGGAACGCCTGTATTTTTCCAAAGTGTTGTAAATCCAGCCGCCGATATCCGTCTCCTCCAGCAAAATATTTTTCCGGTCGTTTATCAGCTCTGCAAAGGTCGGCGAGTGAATCCAATCTTCAACTTTTTTCCTTATCAGCGAGTATGATTCTTCGGGCGCGGCAATCATCATTTCGAGTTTATATTTCCCGCGCTCCAAAATCAATTTTAACAATTCGTCGTTGCTAAGTGCCGATGAACGAACTTTTTCACGCAAGAAGCCGCCCTTGTCGTATCGCTCCATCATTTCTGTTACATTGTCTAGGATTATGCGCCCGAAAATCTGCTGATCTAAAATTGTTCTGATTAATTGTAGCAGGACGCGATAAAATTTGACCGTGTGTTGGCTCGAAATTATTTTTGTGATGAGCTTCGGGATTAATATTTCTGCCGTATCCTTTTTTAAAAATTGGCGCACGTCCGGTTCAAGTGTTTTTATAATTGTCTGCAGATCCAATTTCTCCAAAAATTTTCGGACGACGGTGCGGCTGACTCTTATAACTTTTTCTTGCCCGTGAAATTTCGTCAGGTAATCAATCAGCATTTGCGCCGGGTTTATCGCGTCGGAGTGCAATTTATTTTTTATGTTGTGCTTGTTGAGTACGTCGTCCGTGAAAAAATCCGCGATTGATTGAATCAGTTGCTCGCGCTCGTTGCGGATAATGTCCGTGTGCGGAAAGATAAATACCTTCTGAAAGAACGCCGTAATCGCGAACCAATCAGCCAGCCCGCCCACGAGTGCCGCCGCAAATCCCGCGTGAAAAATATCCACAATAAAATTCGTGCCGGAAAAATAATGCGTGACGCAAAAGCAAGCGAAACTCACGATTAAAATTATTTCTGCTACGCGCTTGTTGTCCATAGTTCTTTTCAACTCACTATAAAATAAATTATCGCCGCGATTATAATCACGACGCCGCCGACCTTAACGAACATCCCCGACAATGCCTTAATGATGCCGCCGAGAAGTCCCTCAAAAATTGCATCCGTCAAGCCCTTACTACTTGAGCGACTGACGCCTCTTTTGCCCGCCATAAAAATTTCTCCTTTCGTCACGTGTGATTGGCTATGAACGTCACTATCATGTATATAATGAACACGATTACAGCGATACCAAAAATGTACTCGAAAATCTTTTTTATAATTGCTTCTAAAATCTCGCCGATAATTTCAATTATGCCTACGAAAAAAATTTCAAGCAGTCCCTCCAGACAACCTTTATTGTTTTCGCGGTTATCGTTGCCCGCCATAAAAATTTCCTCCAATCTCAAAAAAATCGCCCCTATATTCAAAAAAAAAAAATGACTTTGTCAAGTCATTGAGCGAAATTATTTTGAAAAATTTTTAAAGCGTTTCAAGCCAGACGAGTAGCACGGAAATATCAGCGGGCGATACTCCCGAAATCCTCGACGCCTGCCCGATTGAGCGCGGACGTATCTCCGAAAGTTTTTCGCGAGCCTCGACGCGCAAATTTTTTATAGCGTGATAATCAATTTCGGCGGGGATAATTTTATTTTCTAGGCGGTCAAGCTTTGCGGCGAGCTCCGCCTGTTTTTTTATGTAGCCCTCGTAGAAAATGCTGATTTCAACCTGCGCGGCGGCTTCCGAAGAAATTTCCGGCAAGTCGAAGGCGGCGCGAATTTTTTCATACGTGACGGAAGGTCGGCGCAAAAGTTCGGCAAGCGGCATGGCGTTATGAATTTCTCCCAAGTCAAGCGCGGAAAGTTTTTGATTAATCTCCGCGCTCGGCGTCAGCTTAATTTCGTTCAAGCGTTGCGTTGCCGATAAAATTTCGTCGCGCTTCGTCTCGAAAAGTTTTTTGCGTTCGGGCGAGGCAAGCCCGATTCTGATTGCGTGCGGCGTCAAGCGCAAATCCGCGTTGTCCTGTCGGAGCAAAAGTCTGTACTCCGCGCGCGAAGTCATCATGCGATACGGCTCGTTCGTGCCCTTCGTGACTAGGTCGTCAATCAGCACGCCGATATAAGCCTCCGAACGTTTCAAAATCAGCGGCTCAAAATTTTTCACGAACGCCGCCGCATTTATCCCCGCGATTAAACCCTGCGCCGCCGCCTCCTCGTAGCCTGATGTGCCGTTCGATTGTCCCGCCGAAAAAAAGCCCGCTATTGTTTTAAATTCCAGCGTCGGTTTTAGTTGCAACGGGTCTAAGCAATCGTATTCAATCGCGTAACCCGCCCGCATTATTTTTGCCCGCTCAAGCCCTGGTATCGTGTGCAAAAATTCTATCTGCACGTCCATTGGCATTGAAGTCGACATGCCTTGAACGTAATATTCCTGCGTGTTCAAACCTTCTGGTTCCAAAAAAAGTTGGTGGCGTTCCTTGTCGGGGAAGCGAATTATTTTTGATTCAATCGACGGACAATAGCGCGGCCCGATTCCCTCGATGATTCCGTTCGCCATGGGTGCGCGGTGTAAATTTTTTCTCAAAATTTCGTGCGTGCGCTCGTTGGTGTAGGTCAGGTAGCAGTTGACGCGATTTTTCACGGGCGTTTTAGTCATGAAAGAAAAATTTTGCGCCGGTTCGTCGCCGCGCTGAATTTCCATTTTGTCGAAGTCCAAAGTCCTCGCGTCGACCCGCGCAGGTGTTCCTGTTTTGAAGCGCATGAGCTTGACGCCAAGATTTTTCAGCGCGGAGGAAAGTTTAATCGCCGCCCGCTGACCGTTGGGACCGCCGTCGAAAATACTTTCGCCGATGATGATTCGCCCGCTAAGATAAGTGCCGCTTGCCAAAATCACCGCGCTTGCCAAAAAAGTTTCGCCGGTCTCCGCGCTGACGCCGACGATTTTATTTTTCTCGACCAAAATATTTTCTATCAGCAACTGCTTTAAATCCAAGCCGTCGACGTTCTCGCAAAAATTTTTCATGACGGCTTGATAAATTTTTTTGTCGGCCTGCGCGCGCAACGCTCGGACGGCGGGACCTTTGCCGGTGTTTAGCGTGCGGAATTGGATACAAGTTTCGTCGGCGGCGATTCCCATTTGCCCGCCCAGCGCGTCAATCTCGCGAACCAAATGCCCCTTCGCGGGACCTCCGATTGACGGGTTGCACGGCATCATCGCCAAATTCTCCAAAGATAAAGTCGTCAGCAGAGTTTTGCAACCGAGCCGCGCAGAAGCCAACGCCGCCTCTATGCCCGCGTGCCCCGCCCCGATTACTATCACGTCGTATCTATCGGCTATAAACAAATTCTTTCCTCCTCAATTAATTTTGCGTCAATCTTAAATTTTTCTGCTATAATTAGCAAGCAAATTTTAGGAGGTGTTTACATGGTTAAAAAATTTTTGGGCGCGTTGATTGCTGTTTTTCTGCTGAACGTGTCAATCTGCGCGGCGGCCGAACTCGTCATCTTCCACACAAACGACATGCACTCGCGTATCCAAGACACGGACGACGGCGGGCAGAGTATCGGCTTGGCGGAATTGGCGGCGGCGGTCAAGAAAGTTAAATCGCAAAATCCAGCGACGTTCTGGTTCGACGCGGGCGACACTTTCCACGGCATGCCCATGATAACAATCAGCCGCGGAGAAAATTTGGTGCCGTTGCTTAACGAGGCGGGACTCGACGCGATGACTGCCGGCAACCACGATTTTAATTACGGCTCGGCGCAACTGGAGAAGCTCGTCAAGAAATTGAAGTTTCCGCTCCTCGACGCTAATGTTGTGCGCAAAAAAAATGGCAAGCTCCTCTTCAAGCCGTACAAAATTTTTAAGGTCGACGGAATTAAAGTCGGCGTGTTCGGATTGTCGACGCCCGAAACCATGTTCAAGACCAATCCGAAAAATGTCACGGAGGTTAAAATTTTAAATCCCGTCGACGTGTCCAAGGAAATGATTAAACAGCTCCGCCCGAAATGCGACGTGCTGATTGCCGTCATGCACATGGGCGTTGACGCCAGCTCCGAATTCACCAGCGAACGAATCGCCCGCGAGACTGACGGCATTGATTTAATCGTCGACGGGCACAGCCACACCACGCTCCCCGAAGGCTTGCGCGTTAAGGACACGTTGATTGTTCAGACCGGCTGCTACGAACATTTCCTCGGCAAGGCAACGATTGAAGTTGAGAATCACAAAATCGTTTCCAAGAAAGCTGAACTCCTCACCGCTGAAGAAATTAAAGCGATTGCTCCCGTCCCCGACAAAAAAATTCTCGCTCTGTTAAAGGACGCCGACGACAAGGCAGAAAAACTTTTATCCGAAGTCGTGGCTCACTCCGACAAAGAACTTTCAAGCGAACGGCTACTTGTTCGCCGCAACGAATCTGAACTTGGAAACTTGGCGGCTGATGCATTTCGTTGGGTGGCGAAGTCTGACATTGCCATTGCGAACGGCGGCGGTCTGCGCGCTGACTTGCCCGAAGGCGACATTAGGAAACGTGACACCATGGCGATTTTCCCGTTCGGAAATACGTTGCGCGTAGCTGAAATTAAAGGCGCGACGATTCGCGAAATGCTCGAACACTCCGTTGAATATTATCCTGCGTCGTTCGGCGGCTTTTTGAACGTGAGCGGCATGACGTTCAGCTATGACCCGTCCAAGCCCGGCAAGCACCGCGTCGAAAAAATTTTTGTAGGCGGACAACCGCTTGACGAAAATAAAACTTACACGATTGCGCTTTTCGATTTCCAAACTTACGGCGGCGACGATTACACCATGCTGACAAATTTAAAAATTATCGGCGAACTGGGCACTGGCGACGAAATTTTAGCCGATTATCTGAATCAAGTCGGCATGAGCGGCATTGAAGTCGGGCGAATCACGCGGCTAAAAGAAGTTTCTATTCCCGATAGCAAATGATTGATTAAAATTTTTTCTTCCCGTCACAGCGGCGGGAATTTTTTTTGCCGTAATTGCAAACGATTCGATAACAAGTTATAATGCAAAAAATATCGGTCGAAATTTTTAGGGAGGAGTGCGATTGTGATGTATCTCGTTCGTGGTGCAAATTATGAATTAGAATTCGTTGAGCCGTATTATTACAGCGTAAGGACTTACGACGACGGAAGCATGCAGATAGAAAATCTCGCTCCGAATTATGTTCATGTGATGAACGAAAATGGTTCTTGGACGCTCCCGAAAGAAACTTATACCGTTTACGAACAAGGACGCGAAGTTACTGTTTCAAGAAATATTTATACAAGTGTTTCTGCTGACGGTGCGATTATTTCTGGCGGTTCAAACAAAAATACTATTAAAAACGAAGGAAATAATGTTCAAATCAACGGCGGCGCAGATGACGATCACATTTCCAATTACGGGTCGAACGGATTAATCAACTGTGGCGCGGGTTACGATACAGTCTACAATTACGGTGACGATACTAAAATAAATAACGTTGCAGGTAAAACATATATTTATAATGGTGACATTTCAAATTATGCAGGTATTAAGCTTAGAAGCAAGGGCGGCGATAATGTTGAAATCAACGGCGGGAGTGATTATGACTATATTTTTAATACGGCCTCAAACGTCACAATCAACGGCGGTGCTGGTGGCGACTATATAAAAAATGATTTTGCTTACTCTGACAGTCGTATTGGTGGAGACCACGTAACAATCAAGGGTGGTGCTGGCGACGATACAATTTCAGCTGGAGACGCTCTTTCTTTTGATATTTTTATAGACAGTGGCGCAGGTAACGATTATGTTCTTAATGGTGGCAAAAATGTAGTGATTATACTGGGCGATGGTGACGACGATTATCACGACTATGTTGGTGGAGAAAACCTGACAGCCGACGGCGGCAACGGTAATGACACTATACATTCCAATCATTCAAATAGTTCGATTTACGGCGGAGCAGGTGACGATTACATTTCCGGCAGTGGACTACTTGACGGCGGAGCAGGTGACGATTACATTTCCGGCAGTGGACTACTTGACGGCGGTAGCGGCAACGATACAATTTACGGCGGCTCAAATTCGACAATTTACGGCGGCACAGACAACGATTATATTAAAGTAAGCGGTAATAACATATCAGTCGATGCAGGCTCTGACGAGGGTTGCGATACTGTTTCCAACAGCGGCACCTCCGTTACAATTTCCACCGGCGCGGGCATGGATTCCATTTTCAATTCCGCTTCAAACGTCACGATAGATACAGGTGTCGGCAACGATTCGATTTCCAACAGCGGCGATAACGTTTCGATTAATGCCGGAAAAGGCGACGATTTAATTGAAGTTTATGGCAACAACGTTACTGTTCAGAGCGGCGGCGACAAAGATACAATCAAATATACTCGCACGAGTAATGGTTCCTTTTGTGTTGAGGACTTTGATTCAGGCGACGTGATTGAATTCGATAATCGCGTAGAAGTTTCAAATACAATCGATGGCGGCGTTGTAGTTGATTACTATTACGATGATTACGCAAAAAAAGTTACAATCAACGGCATTACAATATCCTCCGAAGAGACGGGCTGGACACTCGACAAACAGACGCACGAGGCAAGTTACGGTTATAAAAAAACGGCGGGAAATGCCAAGCTGTCAGAAGACAAAAAGTCAATCGTCTATGAAAAAAATTCAGCCGAAGAAAATATTTCAGTTAAACTCGGCGGAATAGCTTCGACAGGAAATATGGAACCTCAAGATGATGTGATTCCTTTGGCGGAATATAATTTTTTTGTGGACGGCGCAAGTGTTTTAAGCAACACTGGCGACTATTCGTTTGCATTGGGCGGCTATGATTTTAACGAAAAAACTTTCACCGGCAGTGATAACTCCGATAGTATTTCCAACGCGGGCGCGAACGTGACAATCGACGGCGCGGGCGGCGATGACGTGCTTGAATCCTCAAATTTTGACAGGTACAGCACCTATAACATTCGCATGAACGGTTCTGCAGGCAACGACACAATAAATAATCGGGTAAGAGAAACAACAATCGACGGCGGCGCAGATAACGACTACATTAAAAATTTTGCCTGGCACGGAGATATAAGCGGTCTCGAATTGAACGTTTATGAATCAGAAAAGAATTCTTACGATTTGGCGGGACATGTCTCGATAAACGGCGGCGGCGGCAACAATACCATTGAGAACGGAGCATTCAGGTGGCATCGCAAGGACAACGTTATAGAATCGGACGGAGAACGAGTTACCATTCACGCAGATAACGCCGTATTGGAAGAATCAATTCTCGGCGGCGATGATGTCACGATAACGGCGGGCGCGGGCAATGATATGATTCAAAGCTACGGCGGCTCGCGCGTGACAATCAACGCGGGCGGCGGCAACAATTTTGTCAGCGTGGGCGGCGGCGAAAATATTTCTGTCAAGGCGGAAGATAAAGACGACACGATAGTTGCTCATGGAGTTAAAGATATTTTCGGGACGGTTGCCGATAATGATAAACTTGACGGCGGCTCAAATCTGACAATCGAGGCAGGCGACGGTAAAAATTTTATAAGCGTGGCAAGTTCCTGGAGCAATGTCACGGTAGAAGGCGGCGGCACAAAGGGCGCGGATGCTATCTTCAACGGCGGCGATAGTGCTTTAATCAAGGGCAATGCAGGGCTTGACGTAATCGAGAACAAAGGCGACTTTGCGATTGTCTTGGGCGGCGAAGACGGCGACCTTCTGACGAATTATGGGAACAACGTCTATATGCAAGGCGATGACGGCAAAGGAAAACGTCCGAGCAATGATTATATTTTTACCAATTCGGGCGACTTAGTTACAATCGACGCGGGCAAAGATGACGACACCATCGAGGCTTATCACGATACGCACGCTTCCATTTCGGGCGGCGACGGGCACGATTATATTCTCCTGCAAAGATATTCAGCGGAGGACGTAAATAAAATTGTCGGAGCGGTTTTCCAAACGGGTTGCGAAGTTGGCAAAAGTGTTCTGGAAAGTAAGTATGGCGTTCCTTTGAGCATTAACAGTTTGTTCATGAACGCCGCCGAGATACTTTACGCGCCTCTTGGTCTTGCGCTTAATGCTTTGGATACTGCTTACGGCATCTTTTCGGGCGTCAAAGCCGGAGCCGCTTATGCGGAGGAAATGAATTCTGAAAGCACCGTGTCGGGCGGCAAGGGCAACGATACGATCATCAATGACGGATTGGCTCCGCGTGTCTTTGAATATTCCGCCGGTGACGGCTCCGATACCATTTACAATTTCAATGCCAATAAACTTTCAAACGCCTCCTTGTCGACTCTCCACATTAAAAAAGGCTATATCGAGGAAGTGGAAGTCAATTATGCAAACGAAGTTATCGTCAGAGTTGACGATGCAAACTTGATTAAAGTTGGCGATGAATCTATAAAATTAATCGACGGAGCAAACAAGGAATTTTATCTTAAAGAAGCCGACGGCACCACAACGCGCAGAGCTTACGCTAAAAATTCTGCAACAGGTGATGTAATCTGCAGTATCTTCGGCGGCGCAGAAAATGACGTTCTTAAAGACAACGCCGCCAACGCCTCCCAAACGCATTACTATTTGACTTCGGGCGGCGGAGACGATGAACTTTATGGCAACGCTCAAGCTGATACGCTTTACGCCTTCGACGGCAAAAATACACTTTACGGCGGCGCAGGCAATGACAGTCTTTACAGCGAGGCTCAAAACAATAAATTTTACGGCGACGCGGGTAACGACACAATTTTTGCCTTCAAGAGTTACTCGACGATAAGCGGCGGCGCAGACAGTGACTTGATAAGCTTAAGACCTGCGGCTCATCAATGTGTTGTCGAATATAATAACGGCGACGGCAACGATATTGTTTATGGTTTCGACAGCAACGATACGCTTAAAATTTCTGGCGGCAAATATTCAATGACAACAAGCGGCGAAGATTTGGTCGTTAAAGTCGGCGACGGCTCCATAACCTTCAAATACTGTAAAAATCTTTCGATTAACATTGACGGCGAGGAGGCACCCTCGTGGGCGTTAGATTATAAAGGCGCAAATTATGGTACGTCGGAAGAAAATTTAATTGCAGTCAGCGGCGTTAAATCTGTCGACGGTATCTCTTTAAACGGCAATGTTGTAACGTTATCGAAAAAATCCCTTGGCGAGGATAATGTCACAGTCAGTGAGGGCTATACCTTAAAGCTCGGCTCCGACGTGACTAAATCCAAAACGACTAATGCTTGGAATTTGAACAAGACAACAGCAACTTACAAGCAAACGACCTCGGCGGGCTACACGCTCAAAAACAACGCTGTTACTTACACGAAAAAATCTTCGGCGACGCTGGCGACAGTTAAGGGCGTTAAAAATCTCGGCGGCATTTCGCTGAAGAAAAAAGTTATTACGTTGTCTGATTCGGCACTAAATAAAGGAACCGTCACAGTCAGCGAGGGCTATACCTTAAAGCTCGGCTCCGACGTGACTAAATCCAAAACGACTACCGCTTGGAATTTGAATAAGACAACCGCCACTTATAAGCAAACGATCTCGGCGGGCTACACGCTCAAAAACAACACAATCACTTACACTAAAAAATCTACAAAGACGCTGGCGACAGTTAAGGGCGTTAAAAATCTCGGCGGCATTTCGCTGAAGAAAAAAGTTATCACGTTGTCTGATTCGGCACTAAATAAAGGCACAGTCACAGTCAGCGGCGATTATACCTTAAGGCTCGGCTCCGACGTGACTAAATCCAAAATGACTACCGCTTGGAATTTGAATAAGACAACAGCAACTTACAAGCAAACGACCTCGGCGGGCTACACGCTCAAAAACAACACAATCACTTACACTAAAAAATCTACAAAGACGCTGGCGACAGTTAAGGGCGTTAAAAATCTCGGCGGCATTTCGCTGAAGAAAAAAGTTATCACGTTGAAAAAAAGTTCTCTCGCGAATAAGGTCACGGTAAATGGTAGCGGTTATGAGTTCAATTTCGCTGCGGGCGATTACAAAAAAACTTTGATAACGGGTAGCACGGGCAAAGATACAATCACGAGCCACGGGAAAAATCTTTTGATTGACGGCGGCGCGGGTGATGATAAACTCTACGGCGGCACAGGGAATAATTCATTGTGGGGCGGCGCGGGCAATGACACGCTCTACAGTGGAATCGGCGCGGATAAATTTATCTACGGCGCGGGCGACGGCAAGGACGTTATCTTCGGCTTCGATGATAAGGATACGTTGACGCTTGATAATCTTGACTTCGCGGCGTCTTACAGCAAAAAGAATCAAGCTGTAACGTTCAAAGTTGCGGGCGGCTCAATCACTCTTAAAGACTTTACGGCGACAACTTTTCATATCAACGGCGACATTTATAAAATCAGCGGCTCTAAGTTCAAGAAAATATAATCCGTGAAAATTCCCCGACGAGCTAAAAATTTTTCGTTGGGAATTTTTTTTTGTGGTATAATCGCCCTGCCGCTTAAGAGAAATTAATTTTCTTACGATAAAATTTCTACCGACTAAAAAACGGGAAGGAGGAAATTTTTAGTCGAGCGGCGCGGCAATCAAGCCACCGGCATCTTTGAAAAGTTAATATCTGCTGACACGGAGGATAATTTAATGCTTTTCTACAAATTTCAGGTGACATGCGAATTTAAATCTCCCAAGAACGCCTCTAACAGCTTTGAAAATTCCAGAGCGTTTAAATTTCAGCTTGGCGAATTGAGTGGTGCACTTTCGGAGGGCATTGACGGCGATAAAGTCAGAGTTTTGATTCACCGCTCCAGACAAAATGTATTCCAAATGCTCGTTGCCGTCAATGGTTTCCAAGAATTGACTGCTGCCAAGTTGACGCGCCTCTTAGAAAAATTTTTTGCCGACCATGACGAATTTGGCGTTAAAGGCGTCAAGATTAAAGATTTGCAGGAGATAACTACAACCAAGTTCAGCAAAATTTTCGACAGAGCGAACCGCTCCGAAAACTTCAACTTCGACTATTATCAAATTAATCAAGACTTGGGGCTGGACGCGCTGGAGAATCGGACGTTCAAGTTGACGGAAATTATTTGCCCCGTGAAACGCTTGCCCTTTGAAACCGCAAAGAAAGACGCGCAAAATCTTCTCGCCGACGAAACTTTTAAAGAGGAATTCGAGCGGATTTATTCCAAGGAAAATGTCCACCACTTCTACGGTCAGCCCGTCCACTATAAAATTATTGCGGGCAACACCAGCGCGGCTTTGAGCCTGTCGAATTTGCTGGTCGCCACGCTTTACACAAACAAACGCCTCGTCAGCCGCCGAATAAATATCATCACGAACGTAACCGATAATTGCTACGACGAGACCGACTTTGAAAAAATTTTGGAGAACGCGGCGGGCGGCACGGTTATAATCGAGTTGAGCGGCGAAAAAGTTAGTGCGGGGCAATTCGCGCACGCCTACGAACAAGTTGTGGAATTTGTAAGCGAGACCGTCAAACGCTATCAGCGCAACACGCTTTGTATATTTATTGAATTGGCGGATAAGCCCGGCTTCGCGCCGCAACTTATCGCCCGACTTCAAGACGACTTGCACATAATCGAATTGCACGAGGGCGCGGGCAATCGCGAAACCGCCTTGAGCTACCTGAAAGATTTGCTGAGCGATGCGGATTCGGCGACGCTTTACACCGACGCTGAACTTTTGGAGGCAATGGGCGACAAGCTCACCTTCAGTGCGTCCGATATTTTCAACGTCCGCGAAAAATTATTCAACAGCTCCTTGAAAAACAAAACTTATCCCGCCTACCGCGAAGTCGATCGCTTGAGCGTCAAGAGCGAGGAGAAAAGCAACGACGCTTACGCCGACTTCCAAGAGATGATAGGCTTGACCGAGCAAAAAGCCCTTATCGAACAGATTATCGCCGCGCACCGCGTTCAGAAAATGCGCATGGATATGAACCTTGACAAGCAGAAGACGGCGTTGCATATGTGTTTCACGGGCACGCCGGGCACTGCCAAAACTACCGTCGCCAGACTTATCTCGCAGATTTTGGGTCGTGACGGCGTGTTAAAGACGGGGCGTTTCGTCGAATGCGGCCGCGCAGATTTGGTCGCCAAATACGTCGGCTGGACTGCCAAAGCTGTCCGCACCAAATTCCGCGAAGCTCGCGGCGGCGTGCTGTTTATCGACGAGGCTTACAGCTTATCAGACGGCGAACACGCGACTTTTGGCGACGAGGCGATTAATACAATCGTGCAGGAAATGGAGAATCACCGCGACGACGTGATTGTAATTTTCGCGGGCTACCCCGACAAGATGAAAGATTTCCTTGACCGCAACGAGGGTTTGCGCAGCCGAATCGCCTTCCACATAAATTTTCCTGACTACACCGCCGAAGAGCTCACGGATATTTTTAAGCTCATGGCGAAGCGGCGCGGCTTTAATATCTCCGACGAAATTTCCGAGCACTGCAAAAAAATTTTTAAGCGCGTCGCCAAGAAAAAAAATTTCGGCAACGGTCGTTTCGTCCGAACTCTTTTGGAGCAGGCGTGGCTTAAACAAGCCCAGCGCATTATAAAGGAGAACGAAGGCGGCACCGTCACCAAAGAAGATTTGACGAGCTTTAAAGTCGAGGACTTCGACGTTAATGTCGATAAAAAATATCTCAACGAACGCAAATTGGGCTTCATCAGATAAAAAAATTAAAGCAGACAATTCAACGCGAACTGCCTGCTTTTTTTGTGCGCAAATTTTAAATCAGTCGAGCGGCAAAGTTTTAATCCAATCGCTCAAAGTATTTTTATCTGTGCGACTGCGGAAAACTTTTCCTTGAATCCATTTGACGGACGCCGCGCAGGACGACTTGAGTTGGTTAAGAGTTTCGCCGAAGCCGCTACCGCCCGATGTCGCGAACAACACAATCGTCTTGCCGCCGAAATCGTAGCTCTCCAAAAAGCTGTTGATGATGTGCGGCGCGACGTACCACCAAATTGGAAAGCCTAAAAAAATCGTGTCGTAAGCGGCAATTTTCGCGTCGGTGCCGGCGAGCGCGGGGCGTGAATTAATATCCGCCATTTCGACAGAACTGCGCGACTGCGAATCGTTCCAGTTCAAATCTTTGCCGGTGTAGGGCGTGGCGGGTTTAATCTCGTAAATATCTGCGCCCGCCGCTTCAGCCAAGGTGTTGGCAAGCTTGCGCGTGGAGCCGCTCGCCGAAAAGAATGCAACTAATTTTTTACTCATAATAATCCTCCTGAACTTTTAGCGAAATCAAATTTAATGTTCTGTTCGCCGACTGATTGCCTTGATTCGTAGCGAATTCCCGTATCGGAAATGGGTTGCTCTTTTTTGTTTTTCTTGTCCAAAGTCGGCTTCCTCAAAACATTTAAAATGTCGTCAATCCTCGCGCCGTCTTCAAACATTTTAATCGCCTCCTTAGTAACCAAAAACTTTTGCGGCTTTGTTCATGTTCTCGCGAATGTTGACGCCGAACGGACAGCGCGTTTCACAGACGCCGCACTGAATGCACTCGCCCGCGTGATGTTTCAATGCCGCGTAGTGTTCGCGGACAGTTTCGGGTATCGTCGCTTGCGTCTCCGCCAAGTGCAAAAATTTCGTGACGTAAGCGATGTCAATTTGCTTGACGCACGGCGCACAGTGACTACAGTAAACGCAATGCCCTTCCCAAGAAATTTTCGGGAAGCTGGCAAAAGTCAGCGCGTAATCTTTTTCCTCGTCGGTGGCGTCTTCGTAGGAAATGCTCTGCTTGAGTTGTTCGA
>JAFPVP010000195.1 GCA_017412925.1 Selenomonadaceae bacterium | reverse complement strand
GAGCGACAAGATTCAGCGCAAGTTCGGCGTGAAAATGGTTTTGGGCGAACCGCGCGTGGCTTACCGCGAAACGATTCGCAAGAACGTCGAAGTGCAGGGCAAGCACAAGAAACAATCCGGCGGTCACGGACAATACGGCGATGTTTGGCTGAAGATCGGACCGAACAAAGACGCCAATCCCGAAGTCAACAACGGCAACGTCTGGACGGAAAGTATTTTCGGCGGCTCCGTTCCGCGTCAATATTTCCCAGCCGTCGAGAAGGGCACGCAGGAGACTTTGGCGGAAGGTGTTATCGCGGGCTATCCCGTCGTCAATGTCAGCGTCAATCTGTTTGACGGCTCCTATCACGCGGTCGACAGCTCCGAAGCCGCTTTCAAAATGGCGACGTCGATTGCGATTAAGAAGGGCATTCTCTCCGCCGACCCGATTTTGCTTGAGCCGATTGACGAGATAACCGTCCTCACGCCCGAAAATTATATGGGCGACATTATCGGCAAGCTCAATTCCAAGCGCGGAAAAATTTTGGGCATGGATCCTAAAGGCAAGGGCATGACCGAAGTTAAAGCTCTGATTCCGTCGAGTGAACTTTATAAATACGCTACCGACCTGCGCTCGCAAACTCAAGGGCGCGCCTCCTACAGCTTGAAGTTTTCGCACTATGACCCGATGCCTGATAAGCTCGCCGAAAAGATTATCGAGGAGCACAAAGCCGCGCAGGAAAAATAATTTTGATATAAGATACAGACCGAATAAAACTTTCATGCTAAAGAGTGACAAAAAATTTTGCCACTCTTTTTTTTGTGCGGATTTCTGACGCGGCTCAAATTTTGTAAAGTTTTTATTGTGATTTTAATTTCAGCCTGATATATTTTACAGAAAAAGCATAGGGAGGAGAGCGGCAATGTTTATAAAGAAAATAATTGCGGCGATAATCGCGGTCGCTGTTATATGTTCGCTGAACTTTTGTGAAGCGGCAAAAAAAATTGTGGCGGTCATGCCGCTGGAAAATGTTTCGGGCTACAGCGAGGAAAAAGTAGCCGAGATAATGACGGAGCAATTAATCGTAGCGATTCATTCGAGCGGAGCTTACACCGTAGTCGAACGCCCGCAGATGGGCGCGGTGCTCCGTGAGCAGGGCTTTCAAAATATCGCCGTTGACCCAAGCCAGGCAGTGGAGTTGGGCAAGTTAAGCGGCGCACAGTACACCATGGTTGGCAAAGTGACAATGGCGGTCGTCGAAGATAATCCCACGTCGAGTGCCGTCGCACAGATTGCTAGCGTTTTTGGGCTGGGCGATATCGGCGAAATGGCGAGTCAATACGTCCACAAGTTCAAGGGGAAAATCGGCTTGGAGTTCCGCTTTGTCGACAACACGACGGGCGAGATTGTCATTGCGGGCACAGTCGAGGGCAATAAGAGCGGCTCAAGCGTGAGCGACGCCTTCAACAACGCCTGCAAAAACGCGGCGGAAAATTTTATTCGGGAGTTGGACAGCCTCAATCCTTTCCGCGCAACCGTCGCTGAAATTTACGGCGCGGACATTTACATAGACAAGGGCTCGGAGGCGGGGCTTCGGCTCGGCGAAATTTTAACCGTTGCCCGCGAAGGCACACCGATTGTCGTCAACGGCAAAATTGTCGCCGTCAGACAAGATGAACTTTGCAAAATAAAAATCGTCGAGCTTAATCCCGATTACGCAATTTGCCGATTGGAAGGCAACTCCAGCGTCATTCACAAGGGCGACGTTGTTAAAAGGAGCTGAGGTCATGAAAAAATTTGCGATTATGATTTTTGCGCTACTGATGATTTTTAGCGCGTCGGCATTGGCAAAAAATGTGACGGTCACGGGCATGGGGCTAACGGCTACGGAGGCGGAAAATGACGCTTTGCGGGCGGCGGTGGAAAATACCATGGGCGTGCTTGTCGATTCGGAAACTTTAGTTCAGAACAGCATGTTAATCAGCGATCAAATTTATACGCAATCGCGAGCCTTCGTCAACGATTACACAGTTTTAAGTCGCGAGGAAGTGGCGGGCGGCTGGCGCGTGACGATTAATGCCACCGTCGACGACCAACCCAACTCCAAACTCATGAACGAATTGACGCGGCTGGGCATTATCAACGTGCAACTTCGCAACCCGAAAATCGCCGTCTACGTCCCCGAACAGCACCTTAACTATCAGGTCGGCGGCGCGGGAGCTGAAACCGCCATCGTCAAAACTCTTTTGAACGCGGGCTTTAATTTTGTCACGGAAGTTGGCACGGGATTAAATTATCAAAGCCCTATGTCGATGAACGTCGCGCAGATGAAGGCGGCGGCTGAAAAATTTGGCGTGGACATTATGATTGTCGGCGAAAGTTTTTCGGAGGGCGTGGGCGATTTGGGCGATTATTTGCCCGGCAATCAGCGAACGAACATGCGAGCTTGCCGCGCCCGCGTCGAAGCCAAAATGTTTATCGTGCGGACGGGGCAAGTTATCGCGGCGGACGGCAAATACGGTTCGGCTTACGATAATTCGGAAGCTATCGCCGCCAAAAAAGCTTTGAGCGCGGCGGGCGAACAAGCTGGAAATTATTTTGTCGAACAGATAACGGGCATGTACACTTCGCGGCAGGGCGTCGAGGTCGTGGTTATCGGCGCAGATTTTTCCAAGATAAATCTCGTTCAAAGTGGACTTTCCAAAATTAACCGCGTCAAGAATGTCAATCTTTCCAGCTACGACGGCGGACGCGCGGTTTTTACCGTCATGTACGGCGGCTCCCCGCAGACGCTTTTTAATGAACTGTGCGCCGTCACCAACGCCGATTTAACTTTGCAATCGCTCGCCTACAACACCCTGACCGTTTACGTTCGTTGAAACTTGCATTTAATCGGCGAGTGTTTTAGAATTTGCACGGAAAAAATTTTTGCAAAGGAAATAATCATGGGAAAAAATTCTGTGCTTTATATCGTCATGCCCGCCTATAACGAGCAAAAAAATATTCGGCAAGCGATTCATGATTGGTACCCGATTGTTGAAAAATTCGGCGGCAAAGGTTCGCGATTTGTGATTTTTGATGACGGTAGCCGCGACGAAACTTTTTCTATCATGCTTGACGAGAAAAAAAATCGCCCGCTGTTCGAGCCAATAACCAAAGCTAACAGCGGTCACGGCGCGACGGTTTTGGCGGCTTATCACTACGCAATCGACAAGGGCGCAGATTTTATCTTCCAAACGGATTCGGACGGGCAGACGCTCCCTTCTGAGTTTGAAAAATTTTGGTCGCTCCGCGATTCTTTTGACATGGTTATTGGCAATCGCAATGCTCGCCAAGACGGCTTTGCTAGAAAATTTGTCACACGAACACTCCGAATTATTCTGCGGCTCGTTTTCGGCGTGAATATAACCGATGCCAATACGCCCTTTCGTCTGCTGAATGCCGCGACGCTGAAAAAATTTATCGACAAAATTCCGCCTGATTATAATCTGTCGAACGTTTTGCTGTCTGTCATTTACGCTAAACACAATCTGCGCGTGAAGTATTTGCCGATAACTTTCCGTCCGCGTCAAGGCGGCGTGAACTCCATCAACCTGCGGCGAATTTTTTCAATCGGTTGGAAAGCCTTACAAGATTTTATAAAACTGTCGAAGAAAATTTAACGGAGTGACCAAATTTGTTCAAAGAAATTTTTCTTGGTAAGGAAAAAATTTTCACGCCGAATATAATTCTCTTTCACGCTGTGATGATTTTTATGAGTTTTGCGTTTGTTTATATTTTCTCCTATTCGACGAGTTTCAGATATTCTCTTTTGGGCGGCGATTCGGCTGTCTTTCAAGTCGTCGGCAAATATTGGCTCGAAGGCGTCCTGCCCTACAAAGAAATTTTTGACCACAAAGGTTCGATTCTCTACGTCATTAACGCGCTCGGCTATGCGATTTATCCGCGTTCGGGCATCATGGTTCCGCAAATAATTTTCTTGTACTTGACGTGCTTATTTATTTGGCGAGCAATGGAGCTTTATTCTTCGGGCAAGGGAAAAATTTTTTTCTTGATTTTCGCGCTGATTTATTACGCGGCGCACTACGAAGAAGGCAACCACGTTTCCGAATACAGCAATTTGTTTTCGGCGGCGGCGGCTTATTGTTTCTTGCGCAGTCTTAAAGAAAATAATTTTCCGCCACTTTACGGATTTGTTTACGGCGTCAGCTTCGGCGCGTGTCTTTTAATCAAACTCTCTGACGCCGCGCAGATTTGCTGCCAAGTTTTTTTGATCGCGATATTTTTAATTCAAGACCACGAGTTTAAAGTCCTTATAAAAAATATCTTGAATTTCTGCGCGGGCTTCGTGATAATTGTCTTACCGTTTGTGATTTACTTCGCGGCGTACGATGCACTTTACGACCTGTTCTATGGCACGATTTTATTCAACTTGAAATATACAAACGCAAATGCACACGAACTTTTTATATATCGAGTAATTCACAGTGCATATCATTTCTTACCGCTTTTTATCATGATTGTAGTCGCTTTATTTGACCTGAAACAAAAGCCAACGTCGCGATTGTTGCAAAGTGGGCTTTTTATCGGAACAATGATGCTTTTCATGCTTGAAATTATTCCCCTTCACGGAAATTACTCGATGATTATTTTTCCTTTAACACCGATTATCTTTGCCGTTCTTGTCGAGAGTTTTGGCGAACTAAAGAAAATTTGGAACGGTCGCGGGCTTTCGTTGAAGAGAATACTCATTAAAGTTCTGGCAATGATTACGATTTTTCACGTCTGCATATCCGTTGCTTACATAAAAGCATTTTGTTTGAACGAGGAGCTTAAACTGTTTGTCTCTTTTTCCATAGAGTATAAAGTATCCGAAAGTCTAAACGTAAACGAACGGCAAAATATTTTGACATTGCAAGATATTATTCCTAAAGATGAGCGCAATTCTTTTGTCGTATGGTCAAATTTTTGCACGAGCTCCCATTGGCTTTTACGGACAGATATGAAGCCCCGCGAACGACTTTTTATGAATAATGCTCAACTGGCGAATGCAGACCCTGCGCTCAGGAAGGAATGGTTTGACAACCTCCGAAAAGATTATCCTTTATGGATTCTTTATGGTTTCGACTTAGAGCGAAAAACTGAAAAGCCCCCTGAGCAAAGAACAGATGATGCCGAACTTGAGAAACTGCTTGAAGAAAAATATTCGCTCAAGGGCGAAACTTATATATTCCCACAAATAATGAAACTTTATCGGCTGAAGGATTGATTTTGTTGTTTCGAGAAATTTTTTCAGGCAAGGCAACAACCCATGCCGCAATTTTTTTTGCAAGCGTTATGTTCGTGCTAATCTTTTCGACTTCAACAAGTCCGCTGTACGAATCTTGGGGTGATGACTCCTCAATCTTTCAAGCTGTCGGCAGAGGTTGGTCGGAAGGTCTGCTACCCTACGTCGATTTATTCGAGAACAAAGGACCGCTGATTTTTCTAATAGACGCAATCGGTTATATAATTTATCCGCGCGTCGGGATTTTTCTTCTACAAATCCCGGCAATGTATTTGTCATTTCTGCTAGCCTGGCGTTCGCTCGGATTGTTTTTATCGGGCAAGGTAAAAATTGCGGCGGCAGTATTCATGTTCATGCACTACGCGATTTACTCGCTGGACGGCAACCGCACGGAAGAATGGAGTATGCCTTTCCTCATGGCGGCGACGTATTTTTTTCTGCGCGGGCTGAAGGAGGAAAAATTTTCTTGCCCGCCGCTGTACGGATTTATTTACGGTGTGGGCTTCGGCGCGTGTGTTTTGCTCCGCATGATGAACGCCGCGACACTTTGTCTTTGCGCGTTTTTGAGCGCGGTGTTTTTGATTCAAGCGGGCAAGTTTAAAACTTTGCTGAAAAATCTTTTGAACTTCTGCGCGGGCGCGGTGATAATCATCTTGCCGTTCGTGATTTACTTTGCGGCGCACGGTGCACTTTACGACGCGCTCTACGGGACAATTCTGCTCAACCTCAACTATTCCGCGCAGAGAGAAAATTTTTTAGTAACACATCTCAACGAATACGCCGCATACATTGTGATGCATTTCATGCCGCTGTTTATTATTATTGCGGTCGGCGCGGGTGCGTTCATAAAAAATAAAAGCCGCGTGGCTCTGAGCGCATTTTTTACAGGCGCGGTCATGCTGATTCTTTTGATGAAACTCAGCCCTTACTTCGGTTACTGCGCCCTAATTACACCGCTCCTGCCGATATTTTTTGTCGTGCTTGCCGACCTTCCAAAAATTTTTCGCGGGCTTTGGTCAGTGCAAAGTTTCTCACTAAAAAAAATTGCTTGTAAAATTTTTATCGTGCTTGCGATGTTTTATCCATTGATTTTAGTTCACGAAGTCGCAGCAAAAATTGTCAGGGAAAATTCGGAATTTAATAGAGAATATAGTCTCACTGAAAATGCAGAAATTGTTCGCCTCGCAAAAATCATTCCGCCTGAAGAAAAAAATTTCGTGATGATTTGGGGCGAAGGTTTTCAGATGTCGCATTGGATTTTGACGACAGGAATAATGCCGAGTTGTCGATTTTTCGGCAATGTTAAGGCTTTCGCGAATATCGATCCAAATGTCAAGCTTGAATGGCTTGAAACGGCTCGCGATAATCCTCCGCGATGGATAATCTACAGCGCACCGGAAAAGGAATTGGCGGGCGAGGAAATGGATTCTTGGATGAAATCTTTTCGAACAAACCGCGACGCCGACGTTGAAAAATTTTTGCAAGAAAATTATACTCTCGAAGCCGAAATGGAAACGTACTTCGATTTGTTGTTGCTTTATCGTTTGAAGGAATAAAGAAAAGCTCCCGTCGCTGTGGCGGGAGCCGAATTTTTTTTATTAACGTTTCGAGAACTGGGAAGCCTTGCGAGCTTTTTTGAGACCGTATTTGCGGCGTTCCTTTTCGCGCGGGTCGCGAGTGACGAAGCCGGCTTTTTTGAGCGCGGGACGCAGGTCGGCATCGAGTTCCATAAGCGCGCGGGTAATGCCGTGACGAATCGCGCCCGCTTGACCTGTTGTGCCGCCGCCCTTGACGTTGGCAATCACGTCGTATTTATCGTTCATTTCGGTGAGGACGAGCGGCTGACGGACAATCAGCTCCAAAGTCTTCAAGCCGAAATATTCTTCCATTGCACGG
>JAFPVP010000194.1 GCA_017412925.1 Selenomonadaceae bacterium | reverse complement strand
GCAGATAGAATGGATAAGTTTTCGGACAAAATAGATTCGATGAATAAGCACGGCAACATCATGACGGCAAGTGTTATCGGCGTTGCGCTCGGCGTGCTTTATGTGATTTTCTTCAAGTAAAGGAGGAATCAAACGGAAAAAATTTTTAAGCGGCTGATTTTTTAACGGCACGGTGCATTTCCGCTCGTATCAGGAGGCGCAAGGAGGTATTTAAAATGTCCGAAGCTCAATCAAAAGAAAACACTTCGCGGATCATACCTTTTACACCGGAGGAGCATATTTATCTCCAACAAAAAGATTTACGTGAAGAAGTTCGCGATTCGCGCAAAGAATTAAATTCCCGCATGGACAGAATCGAAGTTCGTCAAGACCGGCTCGAAACAAAAATTGACGCACTCGATAAAAAGTTCGACGCAAAGATTGACAAGCTCGACGCCAAAATTGATGCGCTCGATAAAAAATTCGACGCAAAGATTGACGCGCTCGATAAAAAATTTGAGGCTAAGTTTGATAAGCTTGACGCAAAGATTGATAAGCTCGATAAAAAATTCGACGCTAAGTTTGATAAGTTCGACGCTAAGTTTGACAAATTGGCAGATAGAATGGATAAGTTTTCGGACAAAATAGATTCGATGAATAAGCACGGCAACATCATGACGGCAAGTGTTATCGGCGTTGCGCTCGGCGTGCTTTATGTGATTTTTTTCAAGTAAAGGAGGATTACAAATGGAAAAATTTTTTAAGCGGCTGATTCTCTTATCGCTGACGATGATTTTAATTAACGGCACGGCGCAAGCGGTACCGATTCCCCTGCGCGGTGTAGTTGAAGGTTTTTACGGGACGCCGTGGACTTTTGAAGACCGCGCAGATATTCTCGACTTCTGCCGGCAAAATAATTTGAATTCCTACATTTACGCGCCCAAAGACGACCCTTATCACCGCGAACAGTGGCGCAAGCCCTATCCCGCCGAAAAGCTCGACGAGTTGCGCACTTTGGTTGCCGTCGCTAAGCAAAATAAAGTTCGGTTTATCTTCGCCGTATCGCCGGGGCTTGACCTCAAATATAAAAGCGACGAAGATTTTCGTTTGCTGATTCGCAAGCTCGACACAATGTATCAGCTCGGCGTGCGCGACTTTGCGATTTTCTTCGACGACCTCAAAGACGAAAATGGCAATCATCACGAGAGCGGCAAGGCTCAAGCCGAATTCCTTAACCGCGTGCAAAAAAATCTGCGCGGCAAGTATAAAGACGTTGCGCCGCTGATAACTGTGCCGACGGAATATTTTTATCTCGACATGATTAAGGGCGACAAAGTCAAATCTTACACGCGCGATTTTGCTGAAACGCTCGACCCGCGAATTGTGGTGCTCTACAGCGGGCGCGGCGTGGTCTGCGACGGAATAACCGATAAGGAGCTCGCCGAAGTCAATAAAATTTTCGGGCGCGAAGTCGGCGTTTGGTGGAATTATCCCGTCAACGATTACTCGCTGACGCCCGACGGCAACCGCAACGTCAAGCTGGCACTCGGCGCGATTGAAAAGCTCCCGACGGCAAAGATGACCGCGATTTTTTTCAACCCGATGGAGCAAGTTCAGTTGTCTAAAATTGCTTTGGCGACGGGCGCGATTTACGCCAACAATCCCGTAACTTACGACGAGACTCAAGCTTGGAATAAAGTTTTGCGTGAAGAATTCGGCGCACTCGCTCCCGCCATGAAAATTTTCGCCGAACATTCGCGGCACATGGAAAATTCTTGGGCTAAGGTCGGACCGCCCGACGCGATTGAATTTGCCACGCTGGCGCACAATCTGGTTTACGACATGGGCAAGAAAACTTTCGTGGACTTCGCGCCGCTTGAGAAAAAAATTGCCGAGATGGATCGCGCCGCCGATGTTTTGTTAAAGAGATTGCCGCAAAAATATTTGGCGGAGTGCAAGCCGCAACTCGAACAGCTTAAACGACTTGCCCACGCCGATAAAGTCGCGCTTGAATCATTAAAAGCGGGACGCCTTGACCCGACGCTGAAAATTTTGCGCGAAGAAATCACCGCAAACGAAAAGCAGGCGATTCTTTCCGAAGAAGCCGCCCGCAAATTTATTGACGACGTTATAAAATTTTTCGACGAACAAGACAAAGGTTCGCGCAGTAAGAACAAATCACGTTGAGGCTTTATCTTCCGGCGGAAACATGAAGTCAAAGTCGACGCGCTCTAGGAATTCTTTGTAGGGAATATCGGGACTGTGAATTGCACCCATGTGGAAAATTCCATCATAAACGAATTTGTGCCAGTCGCCGTAATGGGCAGTCAAAATTTTGTCGTAATCGATGGGCACGGGCATTTGAACCGTCTCGAACGGCAAGTAAATCGTTTCGCGGAATACGTCCTTCGGATAATGTTGTTCTGGCTCTCCTCTAATTACATGGTCAATCCACACAAGCTCATTCGATTTGTTGAAGAGGAGCTCCGCGTATTTCCTGTAAAAGTTTTGTCTTTCTTTTTCCGGAAGAGCACGAAAGTTTTCCATTACTTGCAAATCATCGAACATGAAATTGGAACTGTCGCTCATATCTTTAAGCTGGGAATAAACTTCATCGTTAAGGCTTCTAAGGATTCGCCGAAGTTTCCATGTGCTTATATTGCCCGTGGGTGTGCCGTCCTCTGTAATGTCCAAAGGGAAAACTTCAATCAACATGCCGTGAGTTTTGTCAGGTTCTCTTTCGTGCAGATCTTCTGTGCCGAGCATAACCGTTGTCTTGAGCGCGATTCTGTAGTTGTTAAAGTTCACGCGTGCGATTTCAAAGGGGCTGTCCTTTTTCGCCAGTTCACGCTCGACGGCGTCGCAAAACATGTTGTATTCAGGGCGCATCATGCACAGATCCATATCGGTATCCCAAGGAATGAAGCCGCCGTGACGAACCGCGCCCAAAAGCGTGCCAAAAGCCGCCCAATATTTTATCTTGTACTTGCGGCAAATCCTGTCGACTTCCTGCCAAATTTCAAGCATCCTGTTCCAGGATTTTTTTATACCCGCCTTGACGAGCCAGCCGTCGCGGATTTCGTCGCGGTACATATCTTTTATAAAAGCCATGCAATCAACCTCCTAATCAGTGCCGAAAATCATTTCCATGTCAATAAGTTCCAAAAATTTTTTGTAGGGAATATCCGCGCTGTAAATGACGCCGAGCCTGTCAATTTTGTCGTGAACGGGAACGCGCCAATCGCCGTAGCAAGCCGTGAGCACTTTATCATAATCGACGGGCGCGGGTAGTTTAATCGTCTCGAATGGCAAGTAAATCGTCTCGCGGAACCATTCCTTTTGATAAGGTAAAATGTTTTTGTCACGCGCGAAATTTTCAGCCCAAATTACTGCGGAAGAATAATCGAATACGCCCGCCGCGTAAATACTCAGAAATTTATATTTTTCTTCAATCGTTTGGAAATTGTGGAGCGTCTCGATAACCGACCAATCGTTGACAGTCAGCCGCCCACTTTGAACGTGATTTAATATGGCGGGAAAATTGTAAACTGTGCCAAAAAGTTCGTTGATTGCGTTCGCCGCAAAAAAGCCGCTACTTGTGCCGTCGGGCGCAACATCCAGCGGATAAATTTCAATCATCAAGCCCTTGGAACCAGTCCTGTCGACCAAATCTCTCGCGCCGAGCAAAGTCGTTTGGGCGTTGCAGATTTGAAAGTTGGAAAAAGATTTTTGCCTGATTTCAAATACTCCGCCGTCCAATTCTGCTTCGACGACATCGCAAAAATGGTTAAAATCTGGGCGCATCATGCATAAATCCATGTCTTCGTCCCAAGGAATAAAACCGCCGTGACGAGCCGCGCCTAAAAGCGTGCCGGCATATGCCCAACATTTTATCGCGTGCTTGCGGCAAATTCTATCGACTTCTTGCCAAAGTTCAAGCCAACAATTCCAAACTTTTTTTTTGCCAACAGTGACGAGCCAGCCGTCGCGAATTTCGTCGCGGTACATATCCTTTATAAAAGCCATTCAAGCGGTCTCCTCGCCGTCAGTTTTTCCAAGAATCATATCCAGGTTGAGGAGTTTCAAGCATTCTCTGTAGGGAATATCCGCGCTGTAAACGCCAGCAAGTTCATCTCGCGCACTGCGAACAGGGACGCGCCAATCGCCGTAGCAAGCCGTGAGCACTTTGTCATAATCGACGGGCGCGGGCAATTCTATCGTCTCGAACGGCAAGTAAATCGTTTCGCGGAACCATTCCTTTTGACAAGTCGGCACATTTTTACCAACGATAAAAGCTTCCTCCATGCTCACCACCGCCGAAAGGTCAAACGCGCCCGCAGCACAGATATTAAAAATTTTTAATTGCTCGTTAGGGTCGTTTGAATTGTGGATCTTTTCGATAACCGCCCAATCGTTTAAGATTTCCCCGCCGCTCTGCACGTACTCGAAAAATTCATCGAACGCGAACATTGCAACCGCAAGCTCAGTTAGCATGCGCTTTGCAACGGCGGCTTCGTGCGTCCCGTCCTCGGCAAGGTCAAGCGGAAAAATTCTGATGAAAAAGCCTTGCGGTTCCCTGTCGTCAGTCATGTGTATTTCGCGGAGCAAAGTGGTCTGCGCGTGATAAATTCGGCAGTTGAAAAAATTTTGTTGCCCGACTTCAAATTCCGTGCCGTCCAATTCCGCTTCGACGACGTCGCAGAAACGGTTAAAATCGGGGCGCATCATGCAGAAATCCAACAGGGAATCCCACGGGATAAAGCCGCTGTGACGTGCCGCGCCCAAAAGCGTGCCGCCCTTTGCCCAATAAATAATTTCGTGCTTGCGGCAAATTCTGTCCAGCTCCTGCCAAATTTCAAGTCGACGGTTCCAAACTTTTTTCTTGTCCGATTGAACAAAAAAGCCGCCGCGAATCTCGTCGTCATTTAAATTTTTGATAAACTCCATGCAAAATCACCTAACTTTTTTCTTCGGGCGGTAAGATACCTGCCATGCGCAAAAGATATTTCGCGTTGGTGGTGTGCGTCCTGCCCTTGCGTAGTTTGAAATCGAATTTAATCTCGTCGTTCTCGTAATACTCCTCGAAGTGCGCGTTGGAGATGTGCGTGTTCTCGGAAACCATGTCGCAAAGTTGGAAGTCGTGCGTGGTGACGAGCGTAATGCTGCGGTCGTTCGTCAAGCGGCGTATCGCCTCCTTCGCGCCGATAACGCGGTCGTTGACGTTCGTGCCCTTGAAAATCTCGTCGATACAGGCGAGCATGGGCAAATTTTTTTCCGTGTACTCAATCATCGATTTAATCCGCAAAAGTTCGGCGTAGAAGGTCGAAACGCCTTGGCTGATGTCGTCGTTGACGCGGATTGAAGTCAAAACTGCCAGGCGGCTGACGGCAAAACTTTTCGCGCAGACGGGAGCCCCCGAATAAGCAACCATTACGGCGGCGGCGAGCGTCCTAATCCAAGTCGTCTTGCCGCTCATGTTCGCGCCGGTGATAATCGTCGTGCCCGCGTGGAGTTCAACGTCATTGGGTACGCCCTTAGCGTCGGCGACCAACAAACTCGTCAAGCCCTCAACTTTAAGGTGCGGCTCCTCCTCCTCATAAAAAGTCGGGAAGCAGTAAGTCGTGCGCGTTTGCCCGATTGACGCCAGCGAGATTAAAACTTCCATTTCGGCGAAGGCGTCGAGCCATGTGCGCAAGTGATTTGCCGCGTCGACCCGCCACTTCATGAACGCCGCCACCAAAAAGAAGTCCGCCAAGAAAATTCCGTTGCCGATTATAAAAAATATCGGATTGTGCCGAGCGTTTGCCGCGTCCACAAAAAGCGACAGCGTCTTTAATTTCTGCGCGGCGGAGACTTCGTCGGTTAAAATGTCGCGGATAGCCGTCAATCTTTTTGAACTAAAATTCGTCGACTCCAGCCGCTCAAATATCGCGCGATAAAGTTGTAGCTCCTTGGAAATTATTCCGAGCGGCGAAAGCATTTCGTTGACGGCGGGGATTGCGGCAATGGCAATTATCAGCGAGCCCAGCATGACAAAAAGCGGCGCGAATTCGTTGATTAGCCCGTGCCACGCCGCCGCGCACGTCGCGATTAAAATCAGCGGCATGACGAAGCGCAGATAATAAATTTTTCCGAGCGGCGGCAGTTCTTCTTCCACGCTGACGATTAATTCGCTGGTGTCGTGATTGTTGGGCATGAGCCGCGCATAAGCCTCAAGGTCGAGCGACAATCTTGGTCGTTGTAAAAGTTCGGCGACGCCGCGTTGACGATTGCGCACCTCGTTAAAGTCGGGTGGTTCGGGATTAAAAGCGGCGGCAAGTAAATCCCTTCCGCGTTTTGTCCGTGCCGCGCAGATGTATTGGAAAATGGAGCCTTCGCCTAAAATGTGCAGGTCGACATCTTG
>JAFPVP010000193.1 GCA_017412925.1 Selenomonadaceae bacterium | reverse complement strand
ATTACGCCTACGCGATACAAAATAAAATAGGAGTAATGTCGGACGGACAACATCATCCTCTCGTTCATATCATGTTTTCTGAACGCCTTATTGACGAGGTGGAAATAGAGAAAGAAAGAGCCGCTTGTAATTTCTTCAAATACCCAGCGCGGAGGAAAAAAGACGGTTCAGAGCCGTCTTTTGAGGAACGTCGGAAACACGGTGCGCCGAAAAATCGCAACTGGGCGGATAAATCTTTTCTTACGGTGTTGCGGGCGGACTTTGCACAAATCCAAAATGAAGTCTTGGAGCAAAATGGATTTTCTATCCGAGTGGATCACCGAACACTACAAGCGCAGAAGGAAGAAGCGGAAAAAAATGGCGATACTTTCCTTGCCAGACTTTTTAGCCGAGTGCCGGAAGAATATGTCGGAGTCATTTCCTGCAAAGAAGACGACGACCCAAAAATTGAACGCCTGAAAGAATTTCGCTCCTTACGCAAGCAGCATTTTGATTTAGTAATGAAAATGGACGCAATCGCAAAGGAAAAGGAAGAATTAGAAACCAAAGACGCTGTTCAAATTTCTACGACCAACGCTAAGAATCTCACCGACTCGCAAGAATTTAAATCTCAAAAATTTCTTTCGGAATATCAGCAGGAGCTGAAAGCTAAAATGTTCACAGCGATAGCGGAGGTGAATAAATGGAAGCGTGTCATTATTTCTTATCACGATGCTGAAGAGCAAGCCAAGCTCGAATATATGACAAAATCGGAGCGGGAATTATGGCAAAGATATTTTGAAACACTGGCGCAGAAAAAACAGTTAGAAGGATTTTTGCAGACGCTGAAAAAACCGAAAGAAAATCAAAAGGAAGCTTTGAAAGCCTATAACGACCTTGTCGCCGGCGTTAATTCTAAAATTTTTTCGCTGTTATCAGCAGCGAGGTTGATGAGAAAATCAGTCGCGGAGATAGAAAAAAAGCTTGAATCGCCCGAATGCAAGAAAAATATTCAGCTCGTCACGCATCAGATTCTTCAAGCTAACCTATACGCGAAAAAAATGTTAAGGCGCGAGAGTGATAACCTTGCCCGCGCCGTCGATGCTCTTCAAAATGAAATTTTTGTCCAAACCATTAACGATGAGCAAAAAAATATTTACAGGACACGTGAAGTTTACGATATAATTCGCCGTCAATATTTCGGGCTGAAGAAAGAATACGAAAGGACACTTGACCTTAAATTTGAATTACAAAAACGAATTATTACGCCGCAACGCGCTTTGGCTATGGCGAAAAATATTTTCGTTCACGGTGACTTCAAAAAATTACGTGACGACTTGCGCCGATTCAAAAAAGACGAGCAACGACTAGCTCAAAAACTTTTAACCTTCAATCAGCGCGAAAATATTTTCCTAAGCCGTGATTGGACTGCCGACAATCGCTCTGCTTTCCTTCAAGAAAAATATTTCCTCATCAAGCAGAAAACTTTGCTGGAATTGGAAAAAAAACCGTCTCGCACAACTGAAACTTTCTCTGCAACGCAAACAAATTGAATTGGACGCACTGTGCCAAATACCCGATTCACAGAATAAAATCAAAGTCATCGCCACCGGCATTCTTCGTAAAAATTATAAGTTTGTACACCGTTTGGAGGAGGTCGAGACACGGGCTAAACAACTTGCTCAACGCTTAAATCATTCTAAAGAGCAAATGGATATTTTGAAACTCCAGCTTTCCAATGAAAGGCACAGCACTTACTATAAAATCTCTTCAGACAGCGTTACAGCCGCTTCGCCTGCATCGCTTATCGCCGACGCTATATTGAATGACCCGCAAGCAGTGCAACTGGTCGCTCGTTTGGACGGCAACTTCCTTGAAATGGATAAAACTTGGGAGCTGATGAGCGAACTCGATAAGGACGAAATCATTCGCAAAAAAATTATCCGCGAATTGTAGTCTGCCAACTAAAAAAGTGGGCTAAAATCGCAAAAAGTGGTCGCCAAATCTTTTTCGGGTTGTGCTACAATATATCGAAAACTTTTTGGGAGGAATTTTTATGAGAAAGTTGATTGTCATGGCAGTTTTCGTTTTTACAGTGGTCGCGGCGCAGTTTTTAGCTGTTCCAAGTGCCGCCGCTGAAGATGTTTATCTCGGTACGTCCGACACGACGGAGCGTCAATGCTTTCTGGTCAGAGATTCTATCGATCCCGACCGCCAAAACATGACTTTTACCTGCACTATCAAAATGGTTAAGCCTAATACTGATGATGTCCAATTTCTTTCCTACCAATTCTGGTTCGTGAGGAATGACGGCTGGTATTTCGAGAGTTCGCAGGGTTACAGCAATAAAGTCAGCGAACATACGCCCATTGAAGACAGAATTCTAAGGATAGCTGAGTATGTGATTTAAAAATAATCGCGGCGATATATTTTGGGAGGAAAATGTCGTGAAAAAATTTTTATCGCTCATTATCGTTGCCACTGTCTGCCTTATCTTCGTCGAAGAGTGCCGTGCCGAGAGAATTTGCGTCATTCCAGATTTTAAAGACGGTGTAGCAGACCTTTGCATTGAAACTTCCGGAATAAAAATCGTAAGGCTCCAAGATTCACGAAACGGCGAGCCGCAATACGGTTTTATCGTTCCTACTGAATATTTTAACCACGAAACGGGCGAAATTTCCAAACATAACTTTCCGATTTGGCTTTTCTTCAAAGATAATAACGGTGAATGGTGTTGTAGTAATATTGATGAGGAATCTGCGCGACCAGCTCAAATTAAACTCCGTCGCGGAAGTCCCATTAAAAATTACGAAACCGACGAGCGCACTTTCGTGGAAGATATTTTCGATAAAGCTTGCGAGTATATTGATGTCAGCGAAATCGGCAATACCGAAGCCGAACGTTTCGGCGAAAAAGGCAACGGCGTCATGGTATTTTTCAAATAAACTCGCTCTGAATAAAAAAAATCCCTTCGGCTCAACGTCGGAGGGTTTTTTCGTTTAAAAATTGGAATTTTATTTCTCTGCTTTAGTTTTGTGCAACAAATAATCGCAGTGGCGACGAAGATTTACTGCATTCAATTCGGGATAAATTTCTATACATTTATTAAGCTCCTCAATCGCCTGTTCGTATTCCTGCATATCAAAATATACCATTCCGCGACCTTTATACGCCTTAAAATTCTTCGCATCGAGTTCGAGAGCCTTGTTATAGTCCCAGAGTGCCGAATCATACTGCTTTAAATTGTGATAAACGAGTCCGCGATTGTTATAGACCTCAGAATTATTCGGATTTAACTCGACCGCCTTATTTGCATCTTCAAGTGCCAAATTATTTTGCCCTATTTTCAAATAAACGATACTGCGAGCCATATACGCCCTAAAATCGTTCGGATTAAGCTCAATCGCCTTGTTTAAGTCTCTTTGAGCCAAATGTCCCGTATTGGTATAAGCATTTCCGCGCCCTATATAAGCGTCAACGTTATTTGGGTCGAGTTCGAGAACTTTATCGTAATCTTTAATCGCGAGATCTTGTTTGCCGTGCTTGCAATAAAAATTTCCGCGATTTATATATGAATCAACATCATTTGGAGCGATTTTAATTGCCGAATCGTAATCCAGAATCGCCAAATCGAATAATTCTTTGCCTTTATCGTAATTCATAGTGTCGAAATGATATTCGCCGATTTTCACGAGATATTCGCCGCGCAGATTGTATTCGCCTGCAGTATTGAGTTTCAACGCGGAAATTTCATCGAGAAGACCAATCGCGCCTTTATAGTCTGAGGAGTTGAAAAGATTGAGACCTTCGCGGATTTTCTGAACCTCAAAAGATAAATCGGCGGCAGAAACTGACATCGAGACTATAAACAACATAAGAACAAAGATTTTTTTGCAAAACATAATATTCCTCCCAAAAATTTTAATTAAGAAGGCAGTCACTCCAGATTTTGAGCAACTGCCTCCTTTTTTACTGTATTTTGGCTTACTTTGTTAAAGTTTTTCCGCTGACGTGATAAATTTCGCCGTTAATGTTAATGTTTGTCTCGGTCGTCAAGTTCTTGATGTAAATTGTGCCGCCACTGTCCGCAACCGTCAATGTCAATGTGCCGCTACCGTAAGACGCCTTGCTAAACGTGCCGGCATTGCCGTTTGCATCGAGTATTTTCAACATGTCATCGCTTGCAAAGTCGAGTATGGTGTCCTTGCCGTCGCCGGATTGGAAAATAAACGTATCTGAACCGTCGCCGCCGTAAAGTGTATCATTTCCCTTGCCGCCCCAAAGTGAATCGGCTCCTGCGCCGCCATAAATCGTATCATTTTTAGTTCCGCCGACGATTGAATTGTCTTTTTCGTTGCCGACGAGTTTAATTGCTGACGTGCGCATTGAAGCGTTGAGATTTTTAGCGTTTTCATCAAGATTATACTCGCTAACGAAGGTTGCAGGTATCGAAACTGTATCTCCGCCAACAAATACTTCGCCATTGAACTCGAAATCCTTGTCGCCCTGCGTGAATGCCACTGTCGAAGCATTTTTAACCGTGATATAGCCATCATCAACCCTGCAAACGAAGTCGGCGTTTTTCATGTAGCCGTTTTTGAGTACAACATCAGCTCCGAGAGAAATTTTATCGCCGTCACCGTAATTATAGATTATGTCGGAGCCGGAGCCGTGCAAAGTTTTTTCGATGACACCGTCCGCCGTGACAGTCTCGACCGTGTACTCGTTGTGCTCGTAGACAAATACATCCGCGCCACTGCCGGCATAGAACCGATTATTTTTAATGTTGCCCGTAACTGTTACGCCGTTTGTCTGTGAACCGTCAATCGTAACGACAGAATCAGTTGCAGTGTAAGCTGTGGCGTCAGATTTCAGCGTCACCGCCGTATTTTTACTGTTAAAAATGCCTTCAGCCGTGAAATTCTTCGCTACACCGTTAATGTTAAGCGATTTCCCGACTCCGTTTTGGACTTTCAACGAATTTTCACCGCCGAAGTTGAAAATTATATCTTCGCCGTCGATTAAATAGCTCGTAAAGTCCGAAGTTGTGCTGATTTTGTCCGTGCCGACGCCGTAATCGGTTATAACGTCTTTTCCGCCGCTGTAAATGAACGTATCATTCCCCAAGCCGCCCGTGAGTGTGTCATCACCTGCGCCGCCGTCGAGAGTATCGTTTTTCGTGCCGCCGACTATCGAATTTGCCTGATTGTTGCCGATAAGTTTAGTAGCCGCCGTGCGTTTCGAGGCGTCGACGTTAGTTTTGCCGCTGAGAGTGTATTCGCCGTTGAATGTCGCGGGCAAAATGACAGTTTCGCCGTTGGTTAGCTCGCCGTTGCTGTAAACGAAAGTTTTATCTCCATGTTCAAGCGTGATTGATTCATCAGCCGCGCCTTTAATGGTGATATAGCCGCTGTCGACTCGGAAAATTACGTCGCTGTTCTTCGTGTAGAAGTCTTTCAAGACATTTTCCGCACCGAGACTGATTTTATCGCCCGAATCGTAGTTGTAAACAATATCACTGCCGCCTTTATAGACGAATGTACTGCCGGTGCCGCCGTAGAATCGATTCGACTTGGCATTTCCGATTAGTATTGCGTTCGTCGTCTGTGATCCGTCAATCGTGACTATATCAGCGTCTGCCGTGTAAGTTGAGGCGTCGGATTTCAGCGTTATCGCCGTTCCTTTGCTGTTAAGCGTACCGTTATTTGAATATTTGCTCGCCACGCCGTTAATCGTAATTGATTTTTCCGCCGCGCCCTCAAGTTTCAAAGTTCCGTCGTCAAATGTGAACGTGATATCGTCGCCGTCAATCGAATAACCTTTGACTTCGGTCGCAATAATTTTGTCGGAACCTGTGCCGTAGTCCGTAATTGTATCATTACCACCGCTGTAGATGAACACATCAGATCCCAAGCCGCCCGTCAACGTGTCATCACCCGCGCCGCCGTCGAGTGTATCGTTTTTCGTGCCGCCGACAATTTCGTTATCGCCGCTGTTACCGACGAGTTTAGTCGCCGCCGTGCGTTTCGAGGCATCAAGATTTTTCGTCGCCGCGTCAAGTGTAACTTCTGCGCCAAAAGTCGCGGGCAATATCGAAGTGTCGGGCTTGCTGAATACGTCGCCGCTGAAAATTATTTCCTCGCCGTCCTGTACAAACTTAATCGTCTTGTCGGCAGAATCTTTGACCGTAATATAGCCGTCATCAACCTTAATGATTGTGTCGGAGTTTTTCTTGTAAGCGTTTTTCAATTCAACGCCGCTTGCCAAGCTGATCTTATCGCTTTCCTCGTAGTTGTAGATTACATCGGAACCGGAAGTATAAATCGTGCTGACAGAAGCACCTTCCGCCGTGTAAGTTATCTTTTCTTGGTCGTGGTGTTCATAGACTAAAGTATCTGCGCCGTCTCCGCCGTACAAATAATCGTTGCCTTTGCCGCCATTGAGCGTTGAGCCGTTATTGCCCGCATAAATTCGATTAGCCTTATCATTGCCGACAACTTCAAGCGTTCCTTCGACCAACGAGCCGTTTATCGTCACGAGATTTGGATATTCCGTTGCGTCGAAAGTTGTTGTTGCCGTTCCGAGCGTCACCGAAGTTTTTTTGCTACTGTTAAATTTATCTTCAGTGCCGACACTTGCCGTTGTGCTCGTCGTCGCAAATGTAATTTTCTTATCCTTCGCGCCGCTGAGTACCATTGAACCGCCGTCGCTGAAGTTCAAAACCCAATCATCACCGCTGACAACCGAACTTTCACGAGTAAAGCCGCTTGCAATGCTGATTTTATCGGAGCCGGTGCCGTAATCGGTGATTGTGTCATTACCGCCGCTGTAGACGAACACATCTGAACCTGCGCCGCCTGTCAATGTGTCGTCGCCAAGTCCGCCGTCGAGTGTGTCTGAACTTTTGCCGCCGACTATCGAATTGTTTTTATCGTTGCCGGTAAGTTTTATCGCACTGCTACGCATTGAGGCATCAAGGTTTGTTTTTTCAGTGTCCAAAGTAAATTTGCTGTCGAAAGTCGCGGGTATCGAAACGTTATTGCCGCTGACGAACACGCCATCGCTGAATGTAATTTCCTCTTCGCCCTGCGCAATCGTAATCGCCTTGTCCACAGAATCTTTCACGGTTATTGTGCCATTGTCGACTTTGATAATCGTGTCTTCATTTTGCTTGTAGGCGTCCTTGAGAACGACATCTGCGCCGAGAGAAATTTTGTCGCCTTCCTCGTAATTGTAAATCACATCGGAGCCGGAAGTGTAAATCGTGCTGACAGAGGCACCTTCCGCCGTATACGTCGTCTTTTCTTGGTCGTGATGTTCGTAGACGAAAACATCAGAGCCTGCGCCGCCGTACAAATAATCACTGCCTAAGCCGCCGTTGAGCGTTGAGCCGCCTTTGCCCGCATAAATCCGATTAGATTTATCGTTGCCGACGACTTTAAGCGTACTCGTGACTGCCGAGCCGTCAATCGTTACCAGCGTTTCAATTTCCGTCGCGTCAAAAGGTGTCGTCGTGGTTCCGAGCGTCACCGCCGTGTTATTGCTGTTGTAAATTGCTTTGTCGGAGAAATTCTTCGCTACGCCGTTAATGTTAAGTGATTTTCCGACGCCGTTTTTAACTGTCAACGAATTTTCGCCGCCGAAGTTGAAGATTATATCGTCGCCGTCTATTGTGTAGCCGGTATGTTCCGAAGTCAAACTGATTTTGTCGCCCGCCGCATAATCGGTGATTACGTCCTTTCCGCCGCTATAGACGAACACATCAGAACCTGCGCCGCCCGTCAAGGTATCGTCGCCAAGTCCGCCATTGAGAGTGTCTGCACCTTTGCCGCCCACGATTGAGTTTGCTGAATCATTGCCGTTAAGTTTAGTCGCTCCCGTGAGTTTGGAGGCGTCAAGATTTTTCATCCCCGAATCAAGCGTTATTTCATTGGCGAAAGTCGCGGGCAATGTTACCGAGTCGCCGCCTATCAGTTTGCCGTCGCTGTAAGAAAATTCTTTTCCGTCTTGCTCGAACGTAACCGACGAAGTATTTTTCACTGTCAACGAACCGGCGGAGAATTTGATATACAGATCCGCATTTGTCTTGTAGAAATCTGTAATCGTCACATCGGAGGCAAGGCTTATCTTGTCGCCCGCGCCGTAGTTGTCAATTACATCGTTGCCGACGCCATAGACAAATTTATCTGCACCCGCGCCGCCAATGAGCGTATCATTTCCTGCGCCGCCGTCAAGTGTCGAGCCGTTCGTGCCCGCGTAAATTTTGTTCGCTTTGGCATTGCCGACAACTTCAAGCCCGCTTGTCACTGCCGAGCCGTCAATCGTTACGAGATTTTCAAATTCCGTCGCGTCAAAAGGTGTCGTCGTGGCTCCGAGCGTCACCGCCGTGTTATTGCTGTTAAAGGTCTTATCAGCTGAGAAATTCTTTGCAACACCGTTAATGTTGAGCGATTTTCCGACTCCATTTTTAACTGTCAACGAGTTTTCGCCGTCAAAGTTGAAAATTATATCGTCGTTGTCGATTGTGTAGCTTTGATAATTCGACGCCGTAACGATTTTGTCCGTACCGTTGCCGTAATCAGTGATAACGTCCTTGCCGTTGTTGTAAATGAACGTGTCGGAGCCTTCGCCGCCAGTCAAGGTATCGTTGCCGTCGTCGCCGTCAAGTGTATCCGAACTTTTGCCACCTACGATTGAATTATTCAGCTCGTTGCCGGTGAGTTTCGTCGCCGCCGTGCGTTTCGAGGCATCAAGATTTTTCGTCGTCGCACCGAGCGTAACTTCTGCGTCAAAAGTCGCGGGCAATATCGAAGTATCAGGCTTGCTGAACACGTCGCCGCTGAAAGTAATTTCCTCTTCGCCCTGCACAAACTTAATCGACTTATCCGCAGAATCTTTCACGGTTATCGTGCCGCTGTCGACTTTAACAACTACATCATCATTTTGTTTGTAAGCGTCCTTCAACTCAACGCCGCTTGCCAAGCTGATTTTGTCGCCCGCGCTGTAATTGTAAATCACATCGGAACCTGCGCTGTAAATCGTGCTGACAACTTCCTCAACGCCGCCGCCTTCAACTGACGTGTAGGAAATTTTTTCCTGTTCGGTGTGTTCGTAGACGAAAGTGTCCGCGCCGTCGTTGCCGTATAGATAATCACTGCCCTTGCCGCCAATAAGTGTCGAATTGCCTTTGCCGGCGTAAATTCTGTTCGATTTATCGTTGCCGACAACTTTAAGCTCGCCCGTGACTGCCGAACCGTCGATTGTTACAAGATTTTCATCTGCCGTGTAAGTTTCAACGTCAGCATTGAGCGTTATAGCCGTGCCCGTACCCGTCATGACGCCTTCAGCCGTAAATTTCTTGCTCGCGCCGTTGAGAGTTATCGCAGTGTTCGCCGCGTTTTTGACCGTCAACGAATTATTTTCGCCAAAGTTGAAGATTAAATCGTTTCCGTCGATTGAATAGCTCTGATAATCCGAAGTTATGCTGATTTTGTCCGTGCCGACGCCGTAATCGGTGATAATGTCCTTGCCGCCGCTGTAAATGAACGTGTCATTGCCCGCGTTGCCCGTCAAGGTGTCGTCGCCTGCCGAACCGTCAAGCGTATCATTGCCACTGCCGCCCAAAATCGAGTTATTTAACTCGTTGCCGACAATTTTTATCGCCTTCGTCCGCGCAGAGCCGTCAACCGTGCCAATATCTGCCGCCAATGTCATCGCGCTTGCGTCGCTGTTCGTCAATGTGAGTGCCGTTATAGTTACAAGCTCAAAAGCAACGTCCGATTCAATGTTGACTGTGTAGTTGCCGCCGTCGCCGCGTTCCAAGCCTTTAATGTCGTCTTCGGAGCTGAATGTAATGCTACCGGTCGCATAAGTCGTTCCATTGTCCGTCGTATAAGTTCCGCTCGTAATATTTACGCCTGCAGGCAGTGTAACTGCGTAAACGCGAATCAAATCGGGATAAGCGGTCGTGTTCGAGGCGGTTGCAAGCGTGTAAGTGCCATTTTCATTGCTGAAAACGTAATGCTTGCCGTCAGACGTGTCGAGGCTCGCCTTAATCTCCGTGTTGTCAGTGATATTGGCTGAATTTATAACGTAGCCGCTCTTTACGCCAGTAAAAGTGACATTTCCAGCCGCATAAGTCTTGTTGTTGGCGGTAATGACGATATTTCCGCTTGCAGTGACGCCACTAGGCATTGTAACTTCATAAACTTGCGTTAAATCGGGATAAGCGGTCGTGTTCGCGGGCGTCGCAAGCTCGTAACTGCCGTTGTTATCGAAAACGTAATGATTAGACGTGTCCAAAGTCGCATTTATCGCCGTGTCGCCTGTGATTGTGATTGAATTTTCTACAACATAGCCCGTTTTTGCCGATAACGTCAAAACAGCGTTCGCCGCGCATATATATTTGTCAGTGTCGCCGATTTTGGTCGCAGTGCCGCTTTCAATCATCACGCCTGCAGGAATTGTCACTACATAGCCAGATAACGGCTTAAATGTCGTGCCTTCATGCGCCGCAAGATAGCTGATTTGCTCGGAAGTGAGCTTGCCGCTGTAAATATTGCCAGAATCATCGTAAAAACGCTGTCCGCTCTTTATCGTCACGCCGTTTGTAATCGAAAAACTGTTCGCTGATATAAAATCGTCCGAATTTCTGTAGCCTAGCGTGAGATTCTGCGCGCCGATGTCATAACCGCCGACGCCGTTCGATTCTGCCGTAATTTGCCCGCCGTTTATCGTCAAAGTGTCGGTGATGTGCATTGCACGATAATTTTCACTCGTCGCTGTGAATTTGCCGCCGTTTATCGTCAAGTTACAGCCGCTGTCGAATTGAACTGCCGTCTTATTAGTCGCCGTGTTGCTTATATTCAACGCTCCACTGCCTAAACTCTGCCCGAATATCTCCAAACTCGAAGAAGTTGTAACTCCATACTCGTCAACAGTCCCCGCGCAGTAAATTCCGTAGTCCGTGCCGCCGTTTATGGTGAGTTTTGCGCCGTCAGCAAGGATTAAATGAACTTCGCCGCTGATATTGAGCTTATTGTTGATTGTGAGGTAGGAATTTACGACGTACCAGCCAGAATCAAGCGCAGTTTCGGTGCCGTCAAGGATTGTGGCAGTCGCCAAGCCAATTTTGCCGTCCGCGTCAATGTAATAGGTCTTGTCGCCGTCAATCGTGAAGTTTTGCCCGCCGATTGTGACTTCCGCGCCCGCTTTTATATAAGTGTCGCCGTTAATCTCGTAATTTTCGCCCGTTACAGCGGTTCCGCTCGGCAAATTGACTTTGTAAACCTGCGTCAAGTCGGGATAATTATTCGTCTTGACGTTATCGGCGGTCGCAAGCGTGTAATTTCCTTCCGTGCCGAAAATGTAACGCTTGGAAGTGTCGAGCGTCGGAGTTATCGCCGTGTCGCCTATGATTTCGACTGAATTTATAACGTAACCGTCCTTTACGCCGTCAAAAGTGATATTTCCAGCCGCGTAAGTCGTTCCATTGTCCGTCGCATAAGTTCCGCTCGCAATATTGACGCCTTCGGGCAGTGTAACTACATAAACTTGCGTCAAGTTGGGATAATTATTCGTGTTAGAGGCGGTTGCTAAGGTGTAAGTGCCATTTCCACTATCGAAAACGTAATGTTTGCTCGTGTCGGCGTCCAAAGTCGCTGTTATCGTCGTGTCGGCGGTGATATTGGCGGAATTTATTACGTAACCGTCCTTTACGCCGCTAAAAGTGACATTTCCGACTGCATAAGTCGTTTCGTTGTCTTCAGCATGGATACCGCTGGCAATATTGACGCCTTCAGGCAGTGTAACCGCGTAAACGCGAATCAAATTGGAATAATCGGCGGTAGTTGTCGCCAATTTGTAAACTTCGCCGTCTTGATAAGCGTAATGCCCGCTCGTGTCCGTAATTTTAAGCGTGTAGCCGCTCGGAGCGGTTATTTTTTTGCCAGTATCAAAAATCGTGCCGTCTTTTATCGTTATCTGCGTGCCGTCAATGTCAATCACCGCCGCAACCTGCTCAACCGTCAAGCCGTCTTTCAAGCCGCTGATTATAAAGTCATCAGTCTTGGCAGTTTCAGCCGCGTAAATTATCGTGCCGTCGTCGATTTTCGCGCCGGACGTATTCCAACTTTGATACGCAAAACCACTTTCTGCCGTCGCCCAACCTTTTTGCCCGGTCGCTAATGAATTTATGCCGCTAATCGTCACGCCGTCCGCTATTATGCCGCCTTCCGTCGTCGTGAGGCTTGTAATTGCTACGTTGGCAAATTTAATCGCGTCGTCCGCGCCAAAATCCTCTACCGTGAACGCATCAACGCTATCCTTGCCAACTATTATCTCGTTGGATCCGCCGCCAGCCGCTATCGTTATGCCGTTGAGTTTCGAGTCAATTCCAGTGATTGCATCTTCGCCCGTCGCAATTTTGATAACGTTGGAGCCTGCGCCGCCGTTTATTGAGCCGTTGCCATACGTGATGATTTCATCGTCGTCCGCACCGCCGTCGATTGTCACGTTTGAATTATAACTGTTGAAGATAGTATCGTTGCCCGCGCTGCCGATGATTGAGATATTTGAGCTGTAGAAGTTGTAAATTTCGTCATTACCTGCGCCGCCGTCGATTGAAACTTCCGAACCGCCGGAAGCGAACAAGTTGCCGTTGTAAATTGAATCGTTGCCCGCGCCGCCGTTGATTATCATCTTATCGGCGAAGTTGTAGAGTCCGTTGGTTACATTATCGCCCAATGTGAACGTTTTCGGCGTTGTTTGGGCGTTGTTGATTATGAAAATGTATTTTTCAGCCGCAGAATTGAGAATTGCGCCGCCGTCGGCTATTTTGTCCGCGTCGATTTCAACTTGGTTATAATTATCGACCGTGAACGCGCTCGCGTCGGTTATTCCGTCAATATCTATCTGCGTCGCGGTTGAAGTCGTGCCTTTAATCTTTATTGCGCCGTTTTCATAAGCCGCGCCCGCTATCGTCTGCTCAACGTAGCTTATGCCGCTATTGTCGCTCTTAACGCTCCAAGTTTCGCCTTCAGAGTACTTGCTAACGCCTTTAATCGTCACGTTATCAACTATTACGTCGCCATTTTCCGCAGTAAGTTCGCCGCTCAAGCCTTGAATCTCATCGCCCGCGTTAAAATCGACAATTTCAACCGTGCCGCCCGCTACGCTGACCGTATCATTGCCGCCGTTGCCGTCTATCGTGACTTTTTCGCCGCTCGTGACGATTGAATCATCGCCCGAAGAACCAATTATGCTGATATTGCTTTCCGCGTTCGTGTAATTCGCGTGTTCTGCGTCAAGTTGAATGTAAACGCCCGTCGCCTCAACTGTCACGTCCGAATTTGCAATATTTACTGTGTAATTTTCGTCTGCGCGGTGGATTCCGTCCGCACTTGACAATTTAACCGTAATTGCGCCGCTCGGAGCGTAATATTTGCCGCCGTGTGCTGTTCCGCCGGTAATTTCGCTTATCGTGAAGTATTCGGGAGCCGTTATCTCATAAGCCTGCGTCAAATCGGGATAACCGCCAATGTTTTCAGCCGTCGCAAACGTGTAGCCGTCAGTTGCGTTGCCAAAAACGTAATATTTGCCACTTTCGGTGTCCAAAGTCGCCTTAATCTCCGTGTCGGCTGTGATTTCGACTGAATTTATAGCGTAGCCGTCCTTGACATTGCTAAAAGTGACATTTCCGACTGCATAAGTCGTTTCGCCGTCCGTAGCGTAGATACCGCTCGCAATATTGACGCCTGCAGGCAGTGTAACTACATAAACTCGCGTTAAGTCGGGATAAGCGTCAATGTTATCAGCGGTCGCAAGCGTGTAGCCGTCAGTTTCATTGCCGAAAACGTAATATTTGCCGTCGGACGTGTCGAGGCTCGCCTTAATCGTCGTGTCTTGGTCGATATTGGCAGGATTTATGACGTAGCCGCTCTTTACGCCGTGAAAAGTGACATTTCCGACTGCATAAGTCTTGCCGTTGTCTTTAATGACAGTATTTCCCATTGCAAAGACGTTGTTAGGCATGGTTACTTCGTAAACTTGCGTTAAATCGGGATAATCGGTCGTGTTTTCGGGCGTCGCAAGCCTGTAAGTAACGAGGTCTTTGAAAACGTAATGATTTGCAGTGTCGAGGCTCGCTTTTATCTCCGTGTCGTCAGTGATTGTGATTAAATTGTCTACAACGTAGCCTGTCTTCTTTGCCGATAACGTCAATTCAGCGTCCGCCGCGCAGATATATTTGTTAGTTTCGCCGATTCGGGTCGCAGTGCCGCCTTCAAGGTTCACGCTGTCCGAAATTTCAACGATATAGCCGTCAAGCGCATAAATTTTCCCGCTCGTCTGGTTGATATTGCCCGATTCGTCGTAGAAACGCTTTGCAAAGGTAGGAGTTTTGCTGTAACTGCTCGCGTCGATAAAATCGTCGGCTTTTGTCCAGCTTAAATTGATTTTTTCGTTGTAAGAATAGATACCGTAGTCAGTGCCTTTAGCTGTGACTTGTCCGCCATAAATATTTACGTTATCTGCATTGATACCGTTGCCGTAGGTGCTCGTCGCGTTTACTTGCCCGCCATAAACATTTACGCCGTTGCTTGCAATGATACCGTCGCCGTAGGTGCCCGTTGCCTCAACTGTTCCGTCATAAATTTTTACGTTGCCGCCAGATGAATAGATACCTTTGTCGCCTTCGGCTGTGATTTTTCCGCCATAAATATTTACGTCGCCGCCGCCTGCATAGATACCGTAGCCGTCTCCGTAGCCGTTGCTGTCGCCGCCGACACCCGTTGCCTCAAGATTGCCAGTTCCGCCGCTCTGAGAGTAAATATTGAGCGTGCCACTGACATCTATGCCGGTACCGCCGCCGCCGTTTTCGCTGTTTACAGTGAGTTTCGCGCCGTCGGCAAGAATTAAGTTAGCACTTCCATTAAAATAGAGAGTTTCGTTGATTTCGAGGTCGGAATTGACGATATACCAGCCTCCGGCAAGCGTAGTTTCATCGGCGGTTAGGATTTTGGCGGCGGCTATTCTATTTTTGCCGTTCTCGTCAACGTAATAGTAATTGTCGGCGTTAATCGTGTAGTTTTCATCGTCGATTGTGACGTTGGAGCCGGCTTTGTAGTAAGTTTCGCCGCCGAAAGTGACTTCATCGTCGGAATTGGCGTTGACTGCGACATCTGAAGGAACATTTACCTTAAAAACTTGCGTGAAACCTCTGCCGCTCGTGCCGTAATAGTATCCGCCGCTGATTGTGCCCGTGTCGCCGCTGAAAATCGCTCTATCCGTGATGATTAAGTGTCCGTTGCCGTCAAAGGTGCCTTTAAAGCCAGAAATTGCCGTAAAATTATCGCCTGTCGAGTCAAGGTCGATTGTAAGCTTGAAAGTTAAGCCTTCGCAGTCGTGATTGTCGCTTACATAGCTTGAAAACGTCTGCAAATCGTCAACGGAAGAAATTTCGTAATATTCGCCGTCATTGTCGAAGTTGAGACCGTCAATTTTCGGGAAACCGACAAGTTCAAGCGTCACATCGCCCGTTACGGAGTATGTGTAAGTGCCATTTTCCGCCGTCGCGCCCTTTATGCCCGTGATTTTGTGGAAATTGGCATTGGTGCCTGTCGATAACGTCAATTCAGCGTCCGCCGCGCAGATATATTTGTTCGTAGTGCCGATTCGGGTTGCATTGTCGCTGTTAATCGTCACGCCGTCAGGAATTTCAACGATATAGCCGTCAAGCGCATAAATTTTCCCGCTCGTCTGGTTGATATTGCCCGATTCGTCGTAGAAACGCTTTGCAAAGGTAATTTCGCCTTCGTAACTGCTAGCGTTGATAAAATCGGTAAGATTTGTCCAGCTTAAATTGATTTTTCCGTTACCTTCGTCTGCATTGATACCGTCGCCATAGGTGCTTGTTGCTGTGACTTGTCCGCCGCTGATATTTATTTCATTTCCTGCATAGATACCGTCGTCATTTGTGCTCGTGGCTGTGACTTGTCCGCCGCTGATATTTACGTCGTTTCCTGCATTGATACCGATATTACCAGTCGCAGTGACTGTTCCGCCGCTGATATTTACGTTTCCGCCTATCAAGTTATCTTCGTCGTCATAATTTCCTGCTGTCCAGATACCGTTTTGGAAGCCATTTGCCTCAAGCTTGCCCGTTCCGAGCGTCTGTCCGTAAATATTGAGCGTGCCTTCAACGCTTATGCCGTCATCGCCGCCATTTACTGTCAAATTTGCGCCATCGACAAGGATTAAATGTGTATCGCCGTTAAAATTGAGCTGATTGTTGATTTCGAGGTCGGAATTGACAACATACCAGCCAGAATCAAGCGAAGTTACATCATCGGTTAGGATTTTGGCAAGAATTTGTTTTTCCGTGCCGTCAATATAGCTGACATAAGCCGAATCCGCGTTGACTTCGTAGTTTTCATCGCCGATTGTCACGGAGCCGCCTGTTTTGACATAAGCAACGCCGTTTTCTACGCAATAAACATCGCCGCCCGCAGTGAGAGAGGTGTTTTCCACTGCGTAAGCTTGAATCAAGGCGGGATATTTGGCGTCGGCAACGTTTTTAGCGGTCGCAAGAGTGTATCCGTCATCAGTTTGGTAGACGTAATGCTTGCTCTCGTCCAAAGTCAACGTGCTGCCTTCAAGTTCCTGATACGGAGCGTTAATTTCGCGGATAATGTCGTCGCCCGTGTAGCCTGTAGCGGGTTTGAAGGTTATTTCGCCGAGATAATAAGTTTTTCCGTCTGATTCGTAGGTATCGTAGGTGTCTTTGCTTAAAATTTCGTAACCATTGGGCGGAGTGACTGCATAATAAGCGTCAAATTGCTCATAATAGCCGTCTTCATCAATAGCAAACGTGGTTGAGCCTTTAATTGCTACGCCGTCAGCCAATTTTAACGTGTAATTGCCCTCAGGAACTATGTATTTATTGGCGTCGTCAATCTTCGGAACGCCTTCAATCGACACGCCGGCAGGTAATTCAACCATAAAGCCAGAGTTTGCATAAAATTTGCCGTTCTCGTTATAAAAATCAGCGTTGAAGGTAATATCTCTGTTGTAACGGTTCGCGTATACATAATCATCGGCATTTGTCCAGCTTAAATTGATATTTCCGTAGTCTGCAGAAATTCCTATGCCGTACGGGTCATAAGGACCGCCGATGTGGGTGCCGGTCGCTTTGATTTTGCCGCCTGTGATGTTTACGTCGCTGCAGGAATAGATACCGTCAAGTTCTCCAGTAGCCTCAACCGTTCCGCCGCTGATATTTACGTTGTTTGCATTGATAGCGTTGCCGTCGGCAGTCAAATTTACGGTTCCGCCGCTGATTTTTACGTCATTTTCTGCATAGATACCGCCTTCACCGTTCGCAGTGACTGTTCCGCCGATAATTTCAACGTTTTTTGCACTTATCGCGGTGGCGTCGGTGCCTGTTACGGTTAAAGTGCCGTTATAAACCTTTATATCACCGTTTTCTGCGCGGATACCTTCGTTGCTCGTGACATTTACGTTGCCGCCATAAATATTTACGTTGTCTGCATAAATTCCGAATTTACGTCCTATTTTATCGTAGCCTTCATAGTCGTAACCGGCTATATAATTGGCGGTAATCTTGCCCGTGCCGTAATTTTGCCCGTAAATATTAAGAGTGGCTCCCGATTCGCCGAAAATACCGAATCCGCACTTGCCGTAGTCGGGATGTTCTATTGCGGTGGTTGCGTCGCGGTTTTCTACTGTCAACTCGCATTCGTCGGCAAGAATTATATGCACATCGCCGCTGATTTTGAGCAAATCCAGATTAACTTCGTCCTCTACTATATACCAGCCGTCAGTTATGGTCGTCGTGGTGTCGGTTAGCTTGATTGCATAGCCGTGTTTAGTCGTGCCGTCGGTGTCAACGTAGGGTGCAGAGATAAATTGACTGTTCGCGCTGATTTTGAAGGTTCTATCGCCGATTGTGACTTCCGCGCCGTCCGCAACGTAAGTTTCGCCGTCAATCGTGTAGATATTATCGCCGCTGACATCAACGCCGCTGACCTTCCACACTTTAATCAAGTCGGGATAGTCGCTTACGTCCGCCGCCGTTGCAAATTTGCTCGTATCACTTGCCAAAACGTAATGATTATTCGGGTCGGTGTCGAAATTCGCGCTAAAAGTCTCGTCGGTGTCGATTGTGGCGGAATTATCGCCCGTGTAATTGTAGCCCGTCTTCGCCTCAAGTGTGATTTCGTCAACTGCATAAATATTATCGCCGTCGATAACGACTTTTTCGCCAGAAACTGTGACGCCTCGCAATGTCAGCGCGTAAACCTGCGTCAATTCGGGATAATTGCCAATGTTATCGGTTTTGGCAAGCGTGTAGCCGTTTTCGTCTTGGAAAGCATAATATTTGCCGTCGGAAGTGTCGAGGCTCGCGCTAATCGTCGTGTCAGCGTTGATTATAGCGGAATTTTCAGCTGTGTAGCCGTTTTTGGTCGATAAATTGACTGTCGAGTTGCCGAAATAGTAATTTGTATCGCCGATTGTGACAGGATTGCCGCCGCTTGCCGTTACGCCGTTCAATGTCAGCGTGTAAACCTGCGTTAAGTCGGGATATTCGCCAATGTTTGATTCGTCGGCAAGAATATAGCCGTCATCGGTTTGGTAGACATAATGTTTGCCGTCGGACGTGTCTAAAGTCGCGTTAATCGTCGTGTCGGCAGTAATTTCGACAGGATTTATTACGTAGCCTTCCTTTACGCCGCTAAAAGTGACTGTCGCGCCGCTCGGAGCGTAATATTTACCGTTAAATTCGAGTGCGCCGCTTGCAGTGACGTTTTCGGGCAAATTCAGCGCGTAAACCGTCGTTGCAGTGATATTTTTGCCGTAGACAGGTTCTATATCGCTCGTGAAGTTGTGATAGTAAATATTTTGGACGGTATAGCTTTGATTATTGTAAATATAGTCGAGAACAGTGCTGCCAGTTTTATTTAGGTTAGTTTGGCTTGATACGCTTAAATTTGCGCTGTCAATCAAAATATTGTTAATAATGCCGCCCGTATTCAGTCCGCCGACTAATCCGCCTACATAATCTTGACCGCTGACGCTGATATTGCCGCTGATTGAGCAATTTTCTAATGTGCCGCTTAAAAAACCGACCAATGCGCCCGCATAAGTTGCAGAATCGCCTTTGACAGTGGCATTTACGAGATTTACGTTTTGAATCGTGCCGCCGTCAACATTTCTGAACAATCCGACCTTATTAGACGACGAATCTATCTTCAGATTGCTGATTTTGTAGCCGCAACCGTCGAAAGTGCCTTCAAATGAACAGTAGTTTACATAATCGCCAATCGGAGTGAAATTTTCAATCGTTTTTAAGTCAATATCTGCCGTTTGCTTGAAAATTAAGCCCGTCGTTTGTCCGTAACTGTTTACATAGGTTGCAAGAGCCTGCAAATCGTCGGCGGAAGAAATTTCGTAGTAATTTTCGGCGTCGTTGAAGGTTAAACCGTCGATTTTCGGGTAGCCGTCGAACGTAACTTTGCCTGTAAGCGTATAAGTGCCGTCGCCATTGTCGGTTGCGCCTTTTACGCCCGTAATTTTCTCGTACTCTGAAGAATTTACGTCTACGGTAAAGATTGAGCCGCTCACATAGTAGTTTTCGCCGTCTACGCTGAAATTGTCGCCGTCTGAAGTCGCTCCGGCAGGTAATTGGAAATATTCAGTGCTATTGCCGATATTGTTAAGATTATTTCCTAATAATCCAGCATATTTGCAACCGATGACACTTGTTGAGCCTTGTCCGACTATCGCGCCCATGTTAGTTGCAAGTAAGAACAAATTTAGGGCATTACAGTTAGTTACGGAGCCGCCCGTACCATTTCCGACGATACCGCCCGCATAATCAGCACCCCATAAAGCAACGCCGCCATTTTTGACTGTGCAATCGGAAATTGTGCCACCGAGCATGTTGTCAACGATAATTCCGCACGATTTGTTAATATTCGAGCCGTAAACCTTCAAGCCGCTGATATTTGCGCCGTCATCAATGTAATTAAAGACGCAATTCGTCAAGTTGCTGATTGAATATTGCTCATCGCCGCTGAAAGTGCCCTTAAATGCCGTCGTCGCGGTGCCGATACCGTCAAAAGTTATATCGGTAAAGTCAAGGTCGGCTGTCAGCTTAAAAGTCAAGCCCGCGCAGTCGTGTCCGTCATTTACATAGGTTGCAAGGGCGATTAGGACGTCAGTCGAGCCGATTTCGTAATATTCGCCGCTCTCGTTGAAGGTTAGACCAGTAATTTTCGGGAAACCGTCAAGCTCAATCATCGAATCGCCGTTGACTGTGTAAGTGTAAGCGTTTCCGTCAGCAGTCGCGCCCTTTATGCCGTTGAATTTATAAAAATTGGTAGTATCGCCTACAGATAACGTCAATTCGGTGCCAGCCGCGCAGATATATTTGTTCGTGGTGCCGATTCGGGTAAAATTACCGCCGGTAAGGTTCACGCCGTCAAAAATTGTCACGATGTAGCCATCTACCGGCTTAAGTGTCTTTTGTTCGGACGTTTCAAGATAGCTGAGTTGCTCGGAAGTAATATTTCCGCTGTAAATGTTGCCGTTTTCTTCGTAGAAACGCTTGCCGTCCGAAATTTTTATTTTATCGTCTGTGGTTATGTTAGTTGATTCAAATTTGTTCGTCTTGATGAAATCGTCGGCATTTCTCCAGTTAAGATTGAAATTATAAGCCGAAATTCCATTGTTGCTGTTGTCGGTTATCTTTCCGCCGTTAATTGTGAGTTCTTTGTTTGTATAAATGCCATATGTATTGCTGTTTGTAGTGATATTGCCGCCGTTAATCGTAATTCCGCCCGAAACCCAAATTGCGTCATATCCTGTTGCGCCTGTTACGACGAGTTCGCCGCTCTGATTCGACTGGCAATAGATATTCAGCTTGTCTAAACCTTCATCGCCGTAAATTCCGTAGTTTTGGTAGCCGTTAATCGTGAGTTTTGCGCCGTCAGCAAGGATTAAATGAACTTCGCCGTTGATTGTGACTACACTGTTGATTGTGAGGTCGGAATTGACGACGTACCAGCCCGCATTGAGCGTAGTTTGGGTTCCGTCAAGGATTGTGGCATCGGAAACGGTTTGTTCGGTGCCGTTCGCGTCGAGATAGGTTACATTGTCGGCGAATCTCTGTAAATCGAAGTGAAAATCCCACTTGCTCCCATATGGGGTGGGCATATTTAATATTGATTTTATAACAAAAACTTTATTCTTCATGATAAGAACCTCCTTTGTCCTTACCGCGACTTCCTTGTCTGCGTTTGTGGTTGATAATTTTTCCATGACTGACTATTTGCAACGGAATCATCTTCTTTCCAATGCCTTATTCGTTCGCACAATCTATCGTTTTATTTTACCACGCTTTGATAATATTGCCACAATCACTTTTTGAGAAATCTGCCCACTTTTTATTCGCCATAAGCTTTCAGTAACAAAAAAATGCCACGAACTAATTCGAGGCTTTTTTCTTTATAATCTTTTAAAGTTAAAGCAATCCTAATCCGCGAGCCAATTCTTCGATACGTGGCATAGGGAGATGCGTGTATTTTTCCACCAGCGGTAAGGTCATCTTGTCGCGGAGCATGTCTTTGGCGCGTTCTTCTGTTTCGGTAATAAATTTCTTGCGTTCTTCGTTCCGAATGGTTTTCGCCTCATATTCTATAATTTTTCCGCGCATAACGTTTTCCATTTCTTTTGCGTTAAAGTAAACCTAATCCGCGAGCTAATTCCTCGATACGCGGCATTGGAAGATGTGTGTATTTTTCCACCAGCGATAAATTCATCTTGTCGCGGAGCATGTCTTTGGCGCGTTCTTCGATTTGCACTTTCATTTCCGCGATACCTTCAGCTTTGCCTTCGATTATGCCTGCGGCTCTGCCTTCAGCTCTGCCTTCGGCGATAGCTTTGTTCCGAATGGTTTTCGCCTCATACTCTATTATTTTTCCGCGCATAACGTTTTCCACTCCTTCTTGAACTCTGTGATATTTTTGCGCTATCAATGCCAGCACATGATTAGTCATCACGCAGACCGCACTTTTTGTAAATTCGCTGACTTCGCCCGTCTTCTGCAAGTCGTCAAGTTTTGTCTGAATGTAACTGTATTCCTCGCACAACTTTTGCAGCTTTGATTCGTTGCTCTCATATTCCGGAAAATATTTTTCGTGACTAAAGATATAAAACGGGATAAAAAACAATAATCTCTTGCTAAAAATTTCTTCGAGACTGTACTTTTGCACTTTAACAACGGGAACGAGATATTCTGTCGAGCCGCCCGGCGTTATCATGCGGATTCGCATTTCATTCGGCGTTTTTCCGCTATGACGCAGAAAAATAACTGCTGAATTAGGAAAAGTCACGGTGAGGACGCTATTATCGACTACACTGCCGCTATCCAATGCGATTTGCGCGTCGTACTCGAAAATTCGCATAAGCATACTATTATCAGCTGTCGATTGACATTCTATGTGGTATCTTTTTTGCACACCGTTTGTATCAGTGATGACAAAACTGGAATCAGTAATAATTTTTTTTACGTTGTCCACATCTTGACTTAAAAAATGCTCGTTGACGCCGAAAATAATTTTTTCCTTACCGGAATAATGCTCGCCGAACACTTCATTCACTACGGGGATAATTAGTTCGCTACAATCGTTTAGCAAAGTGCGAAATGCGT
>JAFPVP010000192.1 GCA_017412925.1 Selenomonadaceae bacterium | reverse complement strand
ATTTATGGCTTTTCTCTCTGATAAGGACGCGCTCAATCTTTGTCGGCTTGTTCGGCACGACACAATAGATAGCCGCTCCCTCCGCAACTTCAAATTTGCTTGGTCGTCCCGTTAAAAGTTTCTTTACCACCGGCTCAATCCTTACGGCTCTTCTCTCTGATAAGGACGCGCTCAATCTTTGTCGGCTTGTTCGTCTTGTCGTTAATGTCAATCTGCACGGCACAATAGATAGCCGCTCCCTCCGCAACTTCAAACTTGCTCGGTCGTCCCGTTAAAAATTTCTTTACCACCGGCTCAACCGCCATGCCCAAAATAGAATGTTCCGCGCCGACCATGCCCAAATCGCTGATGTAAGCCGTGCCCTTCGGCAAAATTCTTTCGTCCGCCGTCTGAATGTGCGTGTGCGTTCCAACCACCGCCGTAACTCGTCCGTCGAAGTAGTTGGCAAAGGCAAGTTTCTCGCTCGTCGCCTCCGCGTGGAAGTCAACTAAAATCACGTCGCAAATTTTTTCCATGCCCTTTAAAATTTTATCGCCTAATCTGAAGGGGTCGTCCATTGGCGGCTGCATGAAAACTCTGCCCGCCATGTTAATCACGCCGATTTTTTTCTTGCCGACGGGGAAAATGCAAAAGCCTCTGCCGGGCGTGTCTTCGGGATAATTGGCGGGGCGAAGCAGGAAAGGTTCCGTATCGATAATTTCCATGACTTTGGGGTTGTCCCAAATGTGGTTGCCCGTCGTGACGACGTCCGCGCCGCCTTTTATCAGCTCGTCGAAAATATTTGGCGTCAAGCCTTTGCCGTGCGCCGCATTCTCGCCGTTGACGATAACCGCGTTAATGCGCCGCGCCTGCTTAAGTTCGGGCGTTTGCTCCATAAAAAAATATCTGCCGGTTCGCCCGACAATATCACCGACCATCAAAATCCGCAAAAAATGTCGCTCCTTCCTCAGCGTGCATACACGACAACGCGCTCATGTTCGCGCACGCCGACTAGCCGCCCTTCAACGCGCATTTGCCGCATATTGTTTAAGCACTGCTCCAAATAATTTTCCTGCGCTATCAAATATTCTTCGTCGGGGAAATAATTTTCGTCATACTCTTCAATCAACTGGTCGCCGAAATAACTTGCCGCCAGCTCCGTCAACAAGGACAGCTCCCGACAAGTCAGCGTTGCCACGTCGCGGCGAACATTTAAAAAGCACGTGCCGTAGACGCCCTCGACGTTAAGCTCCATTGTCGTACAGCCTAGCCCTTCAAGGTGATGAAAAGTTTCCAGTGACTCCGCCACGTAGGACAAAAAATTTTCTAGCTCTTCCTGTGAAAATTTCCCGTTCAAGGCAAAGGAGAGTTCAAGCGTCTCGCCTTTCGACTCGTAAGTCACTGATTGAACCGCAGGAAACACTACCAAAATCGACGCCAACAACCGACTGGCGTCGGGATTGGGTTTCTTCGTCCTCTTCAGAAAATCAAACACCGCTCCAACCTCCTTTGTAAGGCAAAAGGGAATAGGTATTTGAAAAGTCCCTATTCCCTACTCCTTAAATAATTATTTTGCGTAGTCGACGACGCGCACCTCGCGGATAATCGTCGCCCGAACTTGTCCGGGATAATCCAAATCCTTTTCAATCTTTTTAACTATGTCGTGGGCAAGGGTCACTGCCGCCGCGTCGTCAATTTTGTCCGGCTTAACCATGACGCGAATCTCGCGCCCCGCCTGAATTGCAAAGCACCGTTCGACGCCCTCGAAGGACTCGGCAATTTCCTCCAGCATTTTCAGCCGCTTAAGGTACATTTCCAAACTTTCGCGCCGTGCGCCAGGTCTTGCAGCGGAGACAGCGTCCGCCGCCGCCACCAAAACTGCTTCGACCGTCGTCGCCTCAACGTCGCCGTGATGTGAGGCTATGGCGTTGATGACGTTTTTGTTTTCGCGATAACGTTTAGCTAAATCCGCGCCGATTGTCACGTGCGGTCCTTCAATTTCATGGTCAACCGCCTTGCCGATGTCGTGCAGAAGTCCCGCGCGTTTCGCCAAATTCACGTCGACGCCCAGCTCACTCGCCATGATGCCCGCTAGCGTCGCCACTTCGATTGAGTGATTCAAAACATTTTGTCCGTAGCTCGTGCGATACTTCAGCCGCCCCAAAAGTTTGATAAGTTCAGGGTGAATTCCATGCACGCCGACTTTGAATGTCGCCTGCTCGCCCGCTTCCTTCATGCGGTTATCAACTTCGCGAGTGGCTTTCTCGACCATTTCCTCAATCCGCGCGGGGTGAATTCTTCCGTCCGAAATTAATTTCTCCAGCGCGACGCGAGCGATTTCCCTTTTAACAGGGTCAAAGCCGGAAAGGATAACCGCTTCCGGCGTGTCGTCGATGATTAAATCAATGCCCGTCAAAGTTTCCAGCGTGCGGATATTCCTGCCTTCGCGCCCGATGATTCTGCCCTTCATGTCGTCGCTTGGGAGGGCAACGACCGATACCGTTGTCTCCGTCACGTGGTCTGCCGCGCAACGTTGAATCGCCGTGCTCAAAATATCCCGCGCTTTTTTGTCCGCCTCGTCCTTGATTTGCGTTTCATATTCTTTAATCCTGAGTGCCTTGTCGTGCTTTAAACTTTCTTCGACCTCGTTCATAAGAATATTGCGCGCTTCGTCCCTGCCAAGTTCTGCAATGCGTTCAAGTTCCGCGTCTTCCTTTTCCTGCATTGCGTCCAGCTGTGCTTGCGACTCGTTCAGCCGCGCCTCCTTCTTACTTAGAAGAACTTCCTTTTTTTCCAGCGAATCCAATTTCTTGTCCAAGTTCTCTTCCTTCTGCACCATGCGCCGCTCTTGGCGAGAGAGTTCGTTGCGCCGCTCTTTGGTGTCGCGGTCGAGTTCCTGCCGCATTCTATGAATTTCTTCCTTAGCTTCAAGAATGGCTTCTTTTTTTTCTGCGTTAGATTTTTCCCGCGCCTCTTCGACGATACGCCGCGCTTCGTCCTCCGCCGAGCCGATTTGCGCTTCAGCAGATTTTTTCCGCGCCGCATAGCCGCCCACCGCGCCGAGAATTATTGCAATGACGACTGCTGCGATTGTAATAGCGATAACACTCACCCCCCAAATTTTTTTCTTGAATACCACGATATTTTATAGATTGTCAAGGGATATGTCAAATGCTTTAACGCAAAAAAAAAACCGCCAACATTTCGGCGGCGAAGCTGTTCTGAATAAAATTTCAATCGTCGAAGAGGAAAACAACCTTCATTTCCTTTAAAAATTTCGAGGCGTAATTTTCAATCAAAACGCGATTTGAATCGGGGATAGTCAAGACGGGGTTGCTGTTGAAATTTTCCACGGCGATAGCCTTGACGACGAGCGGATTGGAACCTGCGCGGCTCACGCTGTCTAGGTCGCTGACATAATCCGCCACGCCCATGGAAATTATTTTGTCAATGTCGAGATTCTTGTGCCCGTAAATTTTCGTGCCGTTGGAATTTTTGATGACAGCACTCATGACGGGTTGAAGTCCCAAGCCGCGGCAGTCGACGATTAAGCCGGTGTAGTCGCCTTGCGCCATGGAAGCATATTCTTCGACGGAGCGTCTGACCGGTTTAACTGAAGACGGCACGTCGTAGGCGGTTTGAGAATTTGGGACGGGCTGTTGATAAGTCGGCTCCTGCAACGCCAGCGAATTTGCCTGCAAATTCTGCAAGATGATTGTGTCAAGCGACGGCACCGACATTCTAGACAGCGGCGACCGATAACTTGTCGGCGGCGTAGGCGTGAAAGATTCTTCCTCGACGGCTACCTTAGTGACTTCGATTCTGCGTTTGACGGGCGTTGACGAGTTGTAAGGGACAGAAGCGGGCGCCACTTCATATACGGGATTCGGGAAAGGTTCGACCGTCGACGTCCTTTCAAAGACGGCTCCCGCCAATGAATTTGACACGCCGAACAGCGGCATTTGCAACACCACACGATAGCCGCCGTCGCTCAAGAAAGTTTCGCTGACAATTTTCGCGCCCTTAATCGTCGCCGCAACCCTAAGTTTAATTTGGTCTTGAACCGTCAACATTTTCTCGACGGTCGTTTCGCCCTCGACACGCACGCCATTGACAATTTCGGCAAGTTTGCGGTAAGCATCAGCCCTTGCCGCCGTGGACGCCATTCCCTTTGCCTGCGTGTAGTTGACGGCATCGCGCGGAGCGACGCCCTCGCCCGTCACGGTTATCATTTGCTTTTTCCAATCCACGCCGTCAACGTAATCAGTCGCTTTGGGTTCGGCGGATACATTTGCATTCACCGCGAACAAAACTGCCGCCGCCGCAAATGCCGTGAAAATTTTTGGCACCTTCATCTCAATCACTCTCCTTTACCCGCAAGTTTATATTGTCTTTGTTAAAGCCGCATTAATCATCAAAACTTTTTAAGCCGCTCGCAAGCCTCGATTGTGTTTTCTCTGCTGTTGAAGGAGGTTAGGCGCAGATAACCTTCGCCGCAGGGACCAAAGCCCGCACCAGGCGTCCCGATAATGTGATGTTTGTGCAAAAGTTTATCGAAGAAATCCCAGCTCGACGGAATATCTTCCGGCGTCTTCAGCCAGATGTAAGGCGCATTGATTCCGCCGTAAGTTTTCAAGCCCGCCGCGCCCAAACTCTCGCGGATAATTTTTGCGTTCTCCAAGTAATAGTTGATGAGTGTTTTGACTTGCGCTTGACCTTCTTCGGAGTAAATCGCCTCCGCGCCGCGCTGAGTGATGTAGCTCGTGCCGTTAAATTTCGTGGTGTGACGACGCGCCCAAAGATTTTTAAACGGAACGCGCTCGCCCGTCGACGTGCTACCCGTCAAGCCTTCGGGGATAACGATATAGCCGCAGCGTGTGCCCGTGAAGCCGGCGGTTTTGCTGAAGGAGCGGAACTCAATCGCCACGTCGCGTGCGCCGTCAATCTCGTAAATCGAACGCGGAACATTTTCCTCGGTGATGTAGGCGGCGTAGGCGGCGTCGAATAAAATCACGGCGTCATTTTCCTTAGCGTAGGCGACCCAAGCCTCAAGCGCAGGTTTGTCGAGCGTGGTGCCCGTCGGGTTGTTCGGCGAGCAAAGATAAACCATGTCAACTTTTTCAGCGGGCGGCGTCGGGGAAAAATTATTTTCGGCGGTGCACGGCAGATAAACAACGCCCTCAAAATGTCCGTCGGATTTCAAGTTGCCGGTTCTGCCCGCCATGACGTTCGTGTCAAGGTAGACGGGATAAACGGGGTCGGCGATTGCGATTTTGCTGTCGAGCGCGAAAATTTCTTGGATATTGCCGCAGTCGCATTTGGAGCCGTCGCTGATAAAAATTTCGTCCGCGCTGACGTCGAGATTGCGGCGGTGATAGTTGAAGTCGGCAATTTTCTCGCGCAGGAAGCTGTAGCCTTGTTCGGGACCGTAGCCGCGGAAAGTTTCAACCTTGCCCATTTCGTCGGCGGCGCGTTTCATGGCGTCGATACAAACTTGCGGGAGCGGGCGCGTCACGTCGCCGATACCGAGCCGAATAATTTTTGCGTCGGGATTTTCCTTTTGGAATTTGGCGGCGCGTTTACCAACCTCCGAGAAAAGATAGCTACCAGGGAGCTTCAAATAATTTTCGTTGACCTTTGCCATTAATCAAAAACCTCCTAAAAGTTTAAATCGCCGCACGGCATTCCGCACGACGATTCTAGACAACCGCTCATTTAAGGGCGGAATTAATTTCTTATGGCGGAGCAGAGAGGACTCGAACCTCCGCGCCCTTTCGAGCCTAACGATTTAGCAAACCGTCCCCTTCACCGACTTGGGTACTGCTCCTTACTAACTCAAAAACCTTGCGTAGGGTACCACAACTTTTGCCGCTTGTCAATCAAAAATTTTTATCAAGCCTTCAAAATGTCCGAGAATTTTTTATCAAGGTCGCGCATGTCAATCAAAATTTTATTCATCGTCGCGGCGAAATTTTGTATCGCGGCTTCGGAGTAGCGGCTCGCGTCGTAATCCAAAGACACGACGTACATTCCTGTTGGCTGCGCTTCAACTTCAATATCGAGCGCGTTTTCCACGGCGGAAATTTCATTCGGCGGCAAGTAAATCACTTTAGCAGTCGTGTCCGCCAAAACAAAATCGCCGTTCATGGATTTTTGGAAAATGAAACTGACGCAATCGTCCTCCAAGCCCTCGTCGTAGATAAGGTTGAGGCTCTTGCGATACTTCATGCCGACTTGCTTTTGACCTTCAAGCCGATTTAAAAATTCGCCAATGGTTATGTCGTCGCTGAAATCCCACGCGCAAGGATATTGCTCCAACATCAAGCCCATCAATCGATACTCGTGCATGTTCGTGCGCCCGTTGTGTATCCAGCTCATGACGGAATCTTTCGAGCCGGTTATCTTCGCCAAAGTCAACATGGACGCGCCGAGGAAGAAATTGTTTTCGTTGATTCGCGTGGTGCGGAAAAATTCCTCCGTGAAATTTTTAAATTCGTAATAGAATTTGCCCTGCGTCCATGCCGCGACGCCTTCGACATCAACGGGCGGCAAATGTTTCTTCTTGTCGAAATTGGCAAGCATTTTCTTCCAATACTCGTGACCTTCGGCGAGTTCTTCGCGCGGAATTTTCGCTTCTTCCTCGACGTAAGCGGCGTAGCTCGGAGAGTGTCTCTTATTGCGCCCGCGATAGGCAACGTCCACCGCTTTGACGAACAGATACGCACTTGCCACGCCGTCCATTATCGCGTGATAAAAATCGACGTAAAGATAATTGGATTCGGGCGTCTGCATTAAATAAATTCGATAGAGCGGCTGATTGATTAAATAATACGGCTCGCGCAACTTTTCCATGCGCCGTTGGAAATCTTTTTCGCTCATGCGTTCAAGGAAAACATGTTCGGGCGCACCTTCAAAAATCTGGCACAAGTCGCTGGTTTCGGGGTGAAAAATAAATCTGCAGTGAAAAACGTCTTCCGCCGCCAAAACTTGGTTAATCGCGTACGCCAGATGATTCATATCAATCGCCGCCGATAACTTGTACAGCCCGCCTATATTCATCATCGTCGATTTTGCTTTGTTGAAGTGTGTATCGACCAACCATCTTTGAATCGGGCGCAACGGATAATACTTCATAAATTTTCCTCCTCATATAAAAGTTTTATAATCTGCTACAACGAATCGCCAAGGATAATTGGCTGCCTCGCCCGCATAATCAATGTTGATTCTCTTAGTCGCCTCGACGCGCAAATTTTCGCCCGCCTCGATAAAAATTTCCTCGCCGCATAAATCCGCGCCGTAAAAATTTTTCGTTATGCCCAAAGCTTGAGAGAGTTTGCCCGGTCCGGAGCAAAGTTCGCGAAGATTTTTTTTGCCGCGCCGAATTTTCATCAGCTCCACGCCGTCGACGGGCTTTAAAGCTCTAATCAAAACTGCTTCGGGAATATTTTCGGCGTTGGCGACGACGTTCGTGCAAAGGTGCATTCCGTAAATCAAGTAGACGTAGACGAAGCCGCCCGCGCCGTAGAAAATTTTCGTGCGTTCGGTCTTTCCGCGATAGGTATGCGCCGCCGCGTCAAGCGTGCCCATGTAAGCCTCCGTCTCAATTATAATGCCGCTCGTCAATCCCGCCGCCAAATTCGTCACGAGTTTCTTGCCGATAAGTTCGCGGGCAACCGTCAAGCCGTCGCGCAGATAAAATTCGCGGGGCAGTTTCATTCCGAATAGCCCAGCTCTTTGGATTTAGCGAAGTCTGCTTGCGCTTTAGAATTATCGCCCATCGCCTCATAACATTTACCGCGATTCCAATAGGCATAAGCGTAATTGGGAGCAACTTTTATCGCCATGTCGAAATTCTGCAATGCCAAGCTGTAATTTTTTTGCAAAGTGTAAACTCTGGCGAGATTAGCATAAGCGTATTTAAAATTGGAGTCAATTTTTATGGCGGCTTTGTAATCGGCAATAGCTTTGTCGTAATTCTTCAAGCCTTCGTGATAGCAAAGCCCGCGCGTGTTGTAAGCTCTAGTGAAATTCGCTTGCAGTTCGATTGCTTTTGTGCAGTCGGCGACGGCTTTGTCGTATTGTTCAAATTTCCTTCGGGTGTTGCCGCGATTGCAATAAAACGCGGCGTTGTTCGGCGCAAGTTCAATGGCTTTATCATAATCGGCGATTGCTTTTTCATATTCGTTCAAGGCATCGTAAGCATTGCCGCGCCCGTTGAAAGCTTCGGGATAATTCGGCTTGAGTGCGATAGCTTTTGTGTAGTCGGCGAGCGCAAGTTGATTTTCGTCAAGGGTGTTGTAAACATCAGCGCGGTTTCTGTACGCTGTGGCATAATCGGCTTTGAGTTCGATAGCTTTATCATAGTCAGCCAGAGCCTGTTTGTATTGTCCGAGATTTTCATAGCTGACGCCGCGATTGTTATACGGCAAGTGAAGTTCCGGATTATTAAGCTCAATAGATTTTGTATAGTCGGCAATCGCCTGTTCGTATTGTCCCAAGTTATCGTAAACGATGCCGCGGCTGTTATAAACTTCGGAATAATCGGGATTAACTTCAACAGCTTTTGTGTAGGCTTGAAGTGCCCGTTCGTATTGTCTTAGATTAGAAAAAGTCATGCCGAGATTTTTGTAAGCTTTAGCAAAATTGGGCTTAATTTCTATTGCCTTGCTAAAATCTTGAATCGCCTGCTCGTATTGTTTCAGCTTACGGTAAGTGTCGCCGCGATTATCGTAGACAATATGGAGTTCGGGGTTTTTAAGTTCGATTGATTTGGCGTAGTCGTCAAGAGCGCGTTGATATTCTCCAATGGAATCATAAGCATTTCCGCGATTGTTGAAAGCTTCGGGATAATTCGGCTTGAGTTCGATTGCTTTTGTGTAGTCGGCGATTGCTTCTTTGTAACGGTCGAGGTCGTAGTAAGAGATGCCGCGATTGTAATAAGCGGCGGAATCCTTCGCGTCAAGCTCAATGGCTTTGGAGTAGTCAGCGATGGCTTTATCAGTTTGCTTCAGATGTCTGTGAGCGATACCGCGATTGTTATAAGCAAAAGCAAAGTTCGGATTAAGTTCGATAGCTTTGTTGAAATCGGGCAGGGAGAGTTTGTACAGATTCAAATCGTTATAAGCGGTGCCGCGCCCGTACCAAGCACTGGCATTTTGCGGATTGAGTTCGATAGCCTCGTCGTGAAGACTTACCGCGCCGGAATAGTCGCCCTTATTATAAAGTTTCCAAGCTTCCTCAACCTTTTGCGTCGACAAGAAAACTTTTTCCTCGTCAGCGAACTTCTGAACAATTATTTCCTTATCCTGCGCGGAAGCACCGCCGGCAAGTCTGCGTTTAAGTTCTTCGAGTTCTTTGGCTTGCGCGTCGAGTTGTTGACGCAAATCTTTGTTTTGGGCGATGAGCATTTGCTTTTCGGCGTCGCCCTTGCCGAGCCATTGGTTAAGGTCGTCGCTGTTGATGTTGGCGGTAATCATCACCTTGACTAAAACGCCCTCCAAATTCGCCACGGCTTCCAGCGGATAATATTGCGGGTCTTGGACAAGCTTAACAATGTTGCTCGCAATCGCAATGACTTCGTCGTCTATCAGCTCAAAATTTTTCATTTTAGAATAGCTGCGAATGTAGACGCCGGCTTTTTCCTGAGCATTGCGCAGGGCGTCCATTTTGGCTCTGTCCTTCGCCACGCCGAGATTTTCTCCCTCGCTCATGACGTAGGTGCCTTCGCCCGTGTAAGTTTGAATTTCAGCGTGCGACGTGGGCATAAAAAATAAACTGCTCGCAAGAACTGCCGTCAAAAATTTTTTCATAGCAACCACCTCCGCGCAAATTTTAACAAAAAAAATCCCCGCCGTAAACTTCGACGGGGAAAAAGTTTTTTTAGTCAACCTTAACTTTCATCCACAGGCTGTTATAGTATTCGTCCATTTGGTTGCCGAGATATTTATAAGTTTCCTGCCCGCTGTAGACGTCGGACGACGGAAAAGCTATCGGAGAATTTTTCAGCTCTTCGTCCTCGACGAGTTCGCGCGCGCCGGTGTTGGGTGTGGAGTAGCCCAAGTGGTCAAAATTTTTCGCGGCAATGTCGGGGCGGCACATGAAGTCAATAAATTTGTGCGCGTTGTCGATGTTCTGCGAGTCTTTGGTTATGACCCAGCCGTCAATCCAAAAATTCGTGCCTTCCTTGGGAATTGCAAACGCCATGTTCGGATTTTCTTTTAAAATAATCGGAGCCTCTCCGCTGAAGACGACGCCCATTGCCGCCTCGGAGTTGATAAGTTTATCCTTGACTTCGTCGACGACGTAAGCTTGGACGAGCGGCTTTTGCTTAATCAACATCTCCTGCGCCTGCGCTAAAACTTCTTTGTCGGTTTCGTTCAAACTTTTGCCCATGAGCTTAAGCGGAATCATCAACGCATCGCGGGCGGAGTCCTGCATTAAAATTTGTCCGGCGTATTTTTCATTCCAAAGAATATTCCAGCTGTCGACGGGGTCAGTCACTTTGGTCTTGTCGTAAATAATTCCGACGGTTCCCCAGCAATACGGCACGGAATATTTGTTACCAGGGTCGAAAGTTTCACACTGCTTGAAGAAATCCTCGCCGATATTTTTCTTGGCGTCGGGCAGTTTCGTAAAGTCAAGCGGCTGAATCAAATCGTTGCTGATAAGTTTTTGAATCATGTAATCGGACGGACAGAGCACGTCGTAATGAACGGCACCTTCGGCAATGCGCGGATACATGCTCTCGTTGGTGTCGAATTCGTCAAGGATAACGTGAATGCCCGTTTCCTTTTCGAAAAGCGTCAAGACTTCGGGGTTGAGATAATCGCCCCAGCTGTAGACGTAGACGACTTGCTCCTCTTTGTTGCCGCCACTGCCACAGCCGAACGTCAGGCAACTCACCAGAATCAACACGAGAATTTTAAATTTGTTCATGAGATAACCTCCTCAAAATTCTTGCCGCTTTAAAAGCGGCGGAACAGTGTACGCGATTCGCCGATAAAAATTTTCAGCCAATCGCCGCGCTTGAACACATTCACAAAGCCTCCTCAAAATTCTTCAGCTTGCGACGGTTAATCGCAAACAGCATGACAAATATCAGTACGAAGAAAAATACCAGCGTGGAGAGCGCGTACATTTCGGGGTGAATTCCGATTTTCAGCTCCGCATAAATTTCTGTCGTCAACGTGTCGACGCCCGCGCCCTTCGTGAAGTGCGTGATTATGAAATCGTCCGCCGACATCGTGAACGCCAGCAAAAATCCCGCGAAGATACTCGGTCTAAGTTCCGGCAAAACCACGCTCGTAAACGCCTTGAATGGCGACGCGCCCAAATCTAACGCCGCCTCGTAAAAACTTTTATCCAACGCCATTAGTTGTGGCATGATACACAAAATCACATACGGCACGTTGAAGACGATATGCGCCAACAAAATCGACACGTAGCCGAGTTTCAGCCCAATTCCCATGAACAGCAACATCAGCGAGATTCCCGTCACGATGTCCGCGTTCAAAATCGGGACGTTCGTTATGCTCAAGAAAGTTGCCCGCCACTTGCGCGAAAGTTCCTTCATTGCCACGCAACTTATCAAGCCCAAAAGCGTCGCGATACCCGCAGATAAAATTCCGATTGACAGCGTGTTGGAAAGAGCGTCGGCGATTCTGGCGTCGTTGAAAAGTTTTTCGTACCAATTCAGCGTGACGCCCGTCCAATGTCCGCGGTATCGGCTGGCGTTGAAGGATTGCGCAATTAAAACTCCAATCGGCGCGTACAGGAAAAGGAAAATCGTCGCGAGATAAATTTGCTTGATGTATTGCATCAGTCAACGCCTCCCAAACCGGAGACAAAAGACGAAATTTTTTCATTACGCATTGCGCATTGCGCATTACGCATTGCCATTCGCCTCCTCGTCACGTTTATCAAATGCCGCCGTCAAAAGCATGTTCAGCACGATAAAAATCATCAGAATCACGGAGAGCGCGCAGCCGACGTGCCAGTCATATTGAAATGTAAATTCCTGTTCGATTATGTTGCCGATTAGTAAAAGTTTTCCGCCGCCGAGCAGTGCGCTGATTACAAACGTCGTCAACGCGGGAATGAAAACCATCGTGATTCCGCTGATTGCACCAGGGATTGTCAGCGGCAAAATTACTTTAACGAACGTCTGCCACGAATTCGCGCCCAAATCTCGCGCCGCCTCCAAAATTCTTTTATCAATCTTCGTCAGCGCGATATAAAGCGGCAAGACCATGTACGGCAAATAATTGTACACCATACCCAAGACGATTGCGCCAGGCGTGTTTATCATCTGCAAATCGGGCAAGCCCAACAGCCGCATTAGCTGATTGATTATTCCGTTGCCCTCCAAAATCGTCTGCCAAGCCATCGTCGACAAAAGCGAATTCATCCACAGCGGCAAGATAAACAGCAGGGAAATTATCGTCGTGTTGTCGCGTTGCCGCTCCGTCAAAATTAAGCACAGCGGATAGGCGAGCAACAAACAAATTACCGTGCTGATTAGTGCGAGCGCGATTGAAAGTTCCAGCGCGTCCAAATAGCCGTGCTCAAAAATTAATCCCATGTTGACCAGCGAAAAATTTCCGTCGTAATCCGTCACGCCGTACCACACGATACAAACCAGCGGGACAAATATAAAAAGCCCCGCCCAAATCAAAAACGGAGTCAGCAAAATATTTCTCACGCCGCGATTAAACATCTTGAGCAACCTCCTCGTCTTCGGATTGAGGCTTGCTCATGATTTGAATATTTTCGGGCGCGACATGCAGACTGACCTCCTCACCGACGCGCCGACCCGTCGTCGACTGTATCAGCCACTCGAAGCCGTCCGCCTCCACGTTGATATCGTATGACATGCCCCAAAAAACCACGCGCGTCACCACGCCGTTGAAAGCTCCCTCGCGCGGCGCGGCAAGCTTGATATCCTCGGGGCGAATCTGAACATCAACGGGGCACTCTTCGGGGAAGCCGCTGTCCACGCACGGATATTCCCGCCCGAATATCCGCACGACTTTATCGCGAACCATCACGCCGTCGATTATGTTGCTGTCGCCGATGAAGTCAGCCACGAATGCATTTTCCGGCTCGTTGTAGACATTTTCGGGCGTGCCCACCTGCTGAATGTAACCT
>JAFPVP010000191.1 GCA_017412925.1 Selenomonadaceae bacterium | reverse complement strand
CTCACGAAAATCTTGACGCGCTTATAAATTTCGTCGGTCAACGGCTGGAGGAAATTGTCCCCGAAGTCGAACCTGTCAACGCCGTGAAAATTTTCGACGTGGACAAGGAGGACGACCCCGTCATAATTGAACGCAACGACGCGGCGGAGTTTATTGTGCGCAACAAAAATTTGGAGAAAATCGTCGCCATGACGAATTTCGACGACACGGAAGGTTTACGCCGCTTCCAATTTATCTGGCGCATGAAAAATCTTGACGCCCTGCTCAAAGCTCGCGGAATCAAAGAGGGTACGAGCGTTCATATCGGCGGCTTTGAATTCGAGTGGCACGAATAGCGCACAGAAATTTTATCGCGGCAAGTCTTGCCTAAAAATTTTTTCAATGATATAATCCGCGCTTGTTAAGTTAAAAACTCTCTACCCGTTCAACGCGGGTCGAAGACCAAAGGGAGGTGTATTCAGTTGAGGAAGTACGAAGTTATCTTCATAATCCGCTCCATGGAGGAAGAAGCAACCAACGCCGTCATTGACAAATTTGCAAAACTCATCGCGGCGAACGGCGGCACTATCACCAAGGAAGACCGCTGGGGCAAACGTCGTCTTGCTTACGAGATCAAGAAAGAGGCGGAAGGCTTCTATGTGCTTTTCTACGTGACGTGCGAACCCAAATGCGTTGCTGAGTGCGACCGCGTCATGAAAATCACGGACGAGATTCTCAAGCACATGATTGTTCGTTCTGACGAGAAAGAGGCTGCCAATGAATAAGGTTTTTCTTTCCGGCAATTTAACTCGCGACGCCGAAGTCCGCTACTCTCAAAGTGGCAAGGCTTTCGCGAAAATGGGAATCGCCGTCAAGCGTCCGTTCAGCAAAGACGCCGTTGATTTTTTTAACTTGACGGCTTTTGGCAAGACCGCCGAGTTTTGTGGACGCTACATGATGAAGGGCACTCGCGTTTTGGTCGAAGGCTCCGTGCAGTTGTCCAGCTACGAAAACAAAGACGGCGTCAAGGTCAATAGTGTGGACGTTTTGGTTGATAATATCGAATTCGCCGGCTCCAAACGCGACGGCGGCGGCGGTGATTTCTCCGGAACACCGGCAAACAACGACTATCCAAATCGTCCGGCTCCTCCGCCGAGAAATAACAACGACGACTGGGGCGGCGAGCCCATTGACCCCGAAGACACACCGTTTTAAGGAGGATTGAAGATGCGCAGAGAAAGAGGTCGACGCCCGCGCAGGAAAGTCTGTGCGTTTTGCGTTGATAAAGTTGAGAATATAGATTACAAGGACGCGGCAAAACTTCGCCGTTTCACAACCGAGCGCGGCAAAATTCTTCCGCGCCGCATTTCCGGCAACTGCGCCAAGCATCAGCGTCAAGTGACAATCGCCATTAAACGCGCCCGCAACATCGCGCTCTTGCCGTTCACTGCAGATTAAAAAAATTTTTGCAACAAAAAATCCCTCGTCGAGTTCGGCGGGGGATTTAATTTTTTCCGTGAAGTTTATTTGAGATTGTCCTTGAAGAATTTGTTCAGCTTGTCGAACGGAATTTTATTCATGTTGTCGTAAAGGTCGGTGTGCGTCGCGCCGGGCACAACGATAATTTCTTTGGGGCTTTTCGCCTGCGCGTAGAGATTGTCGCTGTGATATTTGGAATGCGCCTTGTCGCCGGTGATTAACATAATCGGGCGCGGGCTGAGCTCCTCAACGTGCACATCAAGCGGGAAGTTGAAGAAACCGTAGGGCGTCGTCGAAGACCAAATGCCGTTCGAGTTTATGCCGCGCGGATGAAATGCTCTGACGCGATAGTAATCGAAAAATTCTTTGGTGACGGAGTCGACGTTGGCGGGCAATTTATCGGGGAACATTTTGCCGTCCGTGCGAACAGCCTCGCCATTGACGACGGGCACTTCATGATAGCCGGGCAAAGCGTGACCGACCTCCGCTTCCTTCCAGCGCATATCGGCTAAATATTTTTTGACGGTCTCGCGCTGGGCGGGCGTGTAATAATCGCCTTGATAATGATTGCGGATACTGTCGACCATGTCATACATCGCCGAGACCGCTACGGCTTTGATTCGCACGTCGTTAATCGCGGCGGTGACAGCCATTCCTGATAAGCCGCAAATTCCCATCGCGCCGAGTTTTTCTCTGTCAACGTAAGCCAAACTGCCGACGAAATCAATCGCCGCGCTGTAGTCCTCCGTGAAAACATCGGGCGAGGCAACATCGCGATTGACGCCGCCGCTCTGCCCCGTAAATGACGGGTCGAACGCAACAGCCACGAAGCCCGCCTTTGCAAATTCCTGCGCGTAGAGACCGCTGACTTGCTCCTTGACCGCTCCGAAAGGTCCGCTCACGACGATTGCCGCATATTTTTTGTTCGCGTCAAAATTTTTCGGCAAGTAGAGATGACCCGCCACGTCAATTCCGTAGCGATTGCGGAACGTCACGAACTTTGTCTGAATCGATTTGTCAAGCTTGAAAACGCGCGTGTCGTCCGTCAAATCTTTTATCGAACAGTTCACCATGCTCGTAGACGCCACAGAATTAATCGGTGCCGCCGATACGTCGCTGAAACTTCCCATTGAAATTGCCCCCGCCAACATCGCCGCCAACAACGCGGCTTTTTTTATTTTAAACATGCAGTCGCGCTCCTTTACTTGTCTTTTGGCAAATTATATAATCGCCGCGCAGATTAGTAAAATGCAAGGAATTTATATCTGCGCGGAGGTCGACAATGGAACTTAGGACGCTGAAATATTTTCTCGCTGTGGCGCGGGAGGAAAGCATAACTCGCGCCGCCGAAAAAATTCCGCTAACACAGCCCGCGTTGACGAGAGCAATTCAATCGTTGGAGGAGGAGTTCGGCAAAAAATTTTTCATCCGCGAAAAATATTCCGTCAAGCTCACGACCGACGGCTTGGAATTTTTGCAGGACGCACAAGAAATTTTATTGCTCGCCCACAAAATCGAATCCAAGTTCAAAAATCCCGACAGCATTTACGGCGACGTTTACATCGGTTGCGCGGAGTCCGACGCCATGAAATATTTCGCGCGCACGGCTAAAAATGTTCTCGAAAATTATCCCGACGTGCATTTCAATCTGTACAGCGGCAACATTGAGGACATTTGCTCCCGACTGGACAACGGCTTGCTGGATTTTTATATCACGTTGCAGAGCGTCGACGTTTCAAAGTACGATTCGATTAAGTTGCCGGCGTCTGACGTGTGGGGAATAATTTTGCGGCGCGACGACCCGCTTGCCGTGAAAAAATTTTTTACGCTGGAAGATTTGCAGATTTTGCCGCTGATTTTGTCGCGGGAAGGCATGCGCGAGGAGTACCCGAAACTTTTCGGCAGTGCGCTCGAAAAATTCCGCGTCGTCGCCACGTACAATTTGATTTTCAATGCGGCGATAATGGCTCGCGAAGGCGTAGGCTATCCGATTTCGATTGACAAGCTGATTAATGACGCGGAGCTTTGTTTCCGACCGCTCAAGCCCGAATTAAAATCCACGCTGAAATTTATTTGGCGGCGCGACCGCCTATTTACTCCGCAAGCTAAAATTTTACTCGACGAGATGAAGAGGACGTTGACCCATGAGCAATAAAAAATTTTTGCCGCTACTGATTTTTCTGTCGGCGATATTGTTGTCAATCGGCTGGTATGAATTTATTTATCAACCGGTGCGGCGTGAAATTTTAAACATGGAGCTTGAAACGCGGCGGCTCCGCGAAGTCGAACGGGAAATTTTTCAGCTAAAGACGCGGCACGAAAATTTATCGGCTGGAAAGGACGTTGACTAATGAGCAATAAAAAATTTTTGCCGTTGTTGATTTTTCTGTCGGCAATATTGTTGTCAATCGGCTGGTATGAATTTGTCTATCAACCGGTGCGGCGTGAAATTTTAAACATGGAGCTTGAAACGCGGCGGCTCCGCGAAGTCGAACGGGAAATTTTTCAGCTAAAGACACGGCACGAAAATTTATCGGCGTTTACTGAGGCAAAAGAATATGAGCTGGACGCGGCACGAAATTTTTTGCCAACGACGCCCGCGCAGGATCAATTTATCGACGAACTTTATCGGGCGGCTGAAGTTTGCAGGGCGCAAGTTGTATCCGTGCAGGCGGGCGAAACTCTTTCGGCGGAAAAATTTCAAGCGCAAGTCGTGAGCGTCGACTTAGAAACGGATTATATTTCCTTGCTGAATTTTATACGCGAGATAATCGACGGCGGTCGCTTGGTGAGCCTTGAAAGTTTTTCACTGCGGGGCGCGGACGACGGAATTATTTCCTGCGAACTGGACTTTAAAATTTTTGCCGAGCCAATAAAAAATCCCGCCAATTAATCGGCGGGCGGCAGTTGCTTTGTCTCCGCGTTCGGCAACGCTTTCAATGAGGCTTGACCTTGCGGCAAAAGATTTTCGACTTGTCGTTTTAAATATCCCTCGGCGATACTTTGCGTGATTTGCCCCGTTTGCTCAATGATTTTTTCTTTCGTCGACAGGAAACTTTGCAGAACCAAATTTTGCCGTTCACTTACCCGCGCCATTTGCTGTTCGATGAATTTTCCTTGCCGCTCCATATCCGCCCTTATCTGCGCGGAAAAAATTTCATGTTCGGGCGTGCCCTTCTCGTATTGCCTCAAAATTCCCAAGAGCTGTGGCAATTTTTTTGTGTTGTAATCATCATTGTTGGCGGAAATTTTATCGCCGACCTCGTCATAAAAACTTTCAATCTCGCGGATAATCGGAAGCGAACCTTCCTCGATTATCGCGATTCTTTTTTTGGCAACGTCAAGCATTTTTTCTTGCAGGACGACCAGCTGATTCGCCATTGCAGTCATACCCTCGACGCGCGCCTTGTCGATTGCCATTTGGCTCATTGTCTGCGCCTTGATAAATTCAAGTTGGGCGTCGCGCATGAGTTCAATACGCTCCGCTTCCTTGTCCGCAAGCTTTAATTTCGTGTCGCGTTCAATCTCCGCGATTTTAACTTTGTCCGGCTCGTAATTGTAATTGTAGTTGCTCGACGAACGGCTCGACGACGAACCGAATCCGAAAAAACTTTTTATAGAACCCCATAATCCCATGGTCTTACCTCCGAAAAAATTTTCGACTTGCCGACTGCGATACTTGCCCAGCGTGCAGGCGTTGGCGAAGTGTTCGCAGTTGTTGAAAATCAGATTGTAGCCGTCGTCGCCCAAGCACGTCCGCGCGTAGCTGACAATGCCCTCGACGGGATAAAGGTCGGCAAGTTCCGCGTCGCTGTATTCCTTAACTTCAACGTCGCCGCCGCGCAGGAATTGTTGCAAATCGGTTTTGATAACGTGCGCTTTCGACCAATCAAGGACGCTGTCGTCGTCGCCCGTGAAGTGAATCACTTCGCCGCCCGAAACGAAAATGCCGTGGTGATAATAAAGCCCGTTCATGCGCTTAACTCGAATATGATCGCCGCGCTTCGGATTTTTAAACGTCCAAACTTTCGCCGGCTCCAAGTCAAGCGTCAACGGCTCCGCGATAATGTTCATGATTTATGCAAGTCCTTGCGCATACGGAAAATCAGCGCGTTGAATTCGCTTTCGCGTTTCTGAACCGCCTCGCCGTAGCTTTTGCTGTCAGCAAGGTACTGTTCAAAATTCTGCCGCCGCAATTCCGCGAACTGATTTAAAATCTCCGCCGATATTGCGTCAAGGTTTTTGTCACGAATAAAATTGCTTATCTCGTCAAGCGGCAAATTCAACAGCGGCTCAGCCCAACGCAATAAAAAAACGCGCTCCTCGGTCTTGTCGCATGAAAAAATTATTCCTTGCAGGTCGCGCTGAAGTTTTTCCGTCAACTTGTAAAGCTCGCTCTCCGTCTCGAATTTCTCCTGCAAGTCGCCGCCCGCCGTGAACGCGAACTTCTGATAAATATTTTTGCGCTCGTGCAGATAAAATTTGTCGACGGCGTCGCGGTAAGCGTGCAAGCTCCCCAAAATCACGTCGAACACGTCAATCAAGTTGCCCTTAATTGCGAACTCGACAAGCGGCAAAAGTCGCTGTTCAATCGCGAAACGCTTAACTTGCCAATCGTCATACCACGCGGTAAAAATTTCGTCTTCGATTGCGTCATTGCGGCAGGCGGCGGCAAGTTCTTCGCGCAGACTGGTTTTGAAGGCTTTGTAGTCGTCGCTCCAGCGCGCTTGAGAGTTCACGACGCTTGAAACGAAATTTTTATTCTCGGCGAAGAAATCGACGCGGCGTTGCGTGTCAAGGACGATTCGCGCCATGTTCTCGACAAGCAACTCGAAATCTGCGCGGGGTTCGGCTTGCAGGGCGGCAAGGTCTCTGATTGATTTGTCGCCGGCGTTGACAGACTCCAGTCGCGTGAAGAAATTATTCGCCTGCGCCTTGACGGCAAGGATTTTGCGTTTCGGCTCGTCAGTCGCCAATTCCAGACGCGCCGCCAAAAATTTTTGACGGTTGGCAAGCAATGAATTTTCTTCGGGCGTCAAGTTGGGATTGTCGGTGTACTTCACCTTGAGCTTGAGCGCGATTTTCAAGAACGCCGCGATTGTCTCTGCCTGCGCGGTTTCGTATTCGTTGAGTATGTCAAGGAACTCGTCCGCCACGTTCAGCACCGCGTCGAAATATTTTATCGGCGACTTCGCCAACGCGGGCACGTCATACTTCGCCAACAGTGGCTTGTAATTGAAATTCGCGGTGAGTTTCGTTTGAGCGGGTTGCAGTTCGGCGATTTGCGCTTCCACTTCGGCGAGCTGTTTCAATAGCGCGGGCTTGTCTACGAAAATTTTCCTGTACAGCTGCGTTATCGCCTCGTCCTTGAACATCGGGATTAAATCATTTTGTACGAAAATATTCAGCGTGAATTGAAGTTTCTCCGTCTCCGTGTAGAAATTATTCGACGGCGAAATATTGTTCTCGTAATCGTCGGGCACGTAAGCATGACTGCAGGGAAGGACAGCACCGGCAACATAATCGTAAATATCTTTTTTTTCAGGATAACGTATATCTCTTACATATAATTTTTCATCATTACTTACACACCACCAAATTATGCTTTTTATTTCGCCATCATATTCTTCTTGAAAAGGAAAGGTTTTATCAGCTGTCATTTTACAAAGTTCTAAATTTGTAGGTATCTCCCAATCCTTAAAGCCGCCCCAGTTGTCTGAATTTGTTCGTGTTATTAGATCTCTTACTTCGGCGTAGGAATTTAAATGACTATAAATTTCGCTATTGTTATTCTTGCCGTAAGGGAAATAATTCAAGTCAGCCCAAAGTAGCGCGGTGTCTCTGTCCATTAAAACTTTAGGCTTGTTAGCGAAGAAAAACCAACGCTGATTTTTAATCGCCTGCAAAATCTTTTCAAGCCCGGAGCCGGACAAATCTTGAATGTTTTTGCCGATAGAGCCGAGTTCGCCGTCGAGCGCGGACAGCTTAGCTTTGAGTTCGTCCTTTTGCGCGAGCAATTCGGCTTGCCGCCCGTTGAGTTCGGTGACGCGGCGGGCGTTCGCTTCGTTTTCGATGCCTTCGCACGTCTCCGCGATTCGACGAATTTTTTCAAGCAGTTCCTCGCGTTGTTGCAGTAAATTTTCAAGCATAGCCAACACCTCCGCGCAGATTGTAGCACAAAAAGTTTTTCAGCGTAAAGAAAAATCCTTCGCGCTGAACAAAAACTTTCTGCCCGTCAAGTTTAAAAACAATGTCGCCGAAATTTTCGGGATTAGTCACGACAACTGGCGTCGTCGCGTCGAAACCTGCGCGGCTGATCTCTTGCGGGTCGAACGTCAACAAAATTTGTCCGCGCGTGATGATGTCGCCCACCGCCACTTGAGGCTTGAAACTTTCGCCGACAAGCTTACACGTATTCAAGCCGACGTGAATTAAAAGTTCGACGCCGCCGAAAGATTTTAAACCGATAACTCCAGGCGACGCAAAAAATTTTACACTGCCGCCGAAGGGCGCGAAAATTTTTCCGTCGGGATTTTTAATCGCAACGCCCTTGCCCGCCGCGCCGCGAGAAAAAATTTTATCGTCAACGTCTGCAAGCGCAATCAATGTGCCGTTCAGCGGACTGTCGATAAACAAATTTTCCGACATGCTCAACACCTCCGCCGCAATTATAGCACGGGAAATTGACGCTTGAAAGACGCTTTGATAAAATTGCGCCGAGGCAAAGGAGGGATTCAAAATGCCGGAACCCACGTTCAACGAATTGCTTTGGGCGCAACAGCAAGAAACGAACAAACGACTTGACCGCATGGAAAATCGTATGGACAAGTTGGAAGCAGGAATCGATAAGCTCGACGAAAAGATTGATACTGTGCGGCGGGAGTTAAACGCTCGCATGGACAAGCAAGACGAAAAAATCGACAAGCTTGCGGACAAAATTGACGACCTGCACAAAGAAATTAAAGCGTCGACTAATCACGGGCAGATTGCCAATATCTCAACTGTCGGAATTGCAATCGCAGTGATTTATTCGCTGTTAAGATAAAAATTTTTCAAAGGAGAATCATTATGGCGCGACAATCAAAAAAAATTGCAAAAAAAATTCAGCCTAAGAAAAAATCTGAGTCGGAAAATAAAAAGCCGGCAAAAGAAAAAGTCGGCAAAGATTATCTGTTAATCGCCGTCCTTGCGTTGACAATCGTCTTTTTGATATTCGGCTGGTCGAACTTCACGGCGACGAACCGCGGACTTTATCTGGCGTTGCTGGTGTCGCTGTCGACGACTTACGCAAGACGCCATTACGACTTCACGGAGACGCAAGATTTGTGGCTCGAACGCGCGGGCATGGTCGCCATGGGTTGCGCAATCGTGCTGTTCGTGTTCGTTATCTATCAGCAGTATTTTGCGTAAAAAATTTTGCAAACTAAAACCTCCCGTCAAAATCGGCGGGAGATTTTTTTAGTTCTATTTCAAAACGAAAACGGTAACATTGCGCCGCCCGAACTCCATTGCCTGGTAATAATCTTCCATGCACAAATCGATTCGGTAGCCGTAAATCGCGCCGCCGGTGTCCGCCGCCAAAGCCTCGCCGTAACCTGGGATATAAACTTTGGAGCCGAGCGGGATAACGTCGGGGTCAACCGCCACAATCCCATAAGTCGCGGGAACGCCCATGGCAGTGATACCCGCGCCGCCGCCGTCGGTCGGCAAGTAAGCCGTCGCCTCCATGCTCATCATTTGAGTATAGGGAACGTAACCTTGCGGCGTCTCTACGACTTCTTCGGGCGCGGGCGGTTCCTCGTCGGGCGCGTTCAAGTCGCGTCCCAAAGAATTTTCTATCGTCTCGGCAAGCGCGCGGGTCAATTCGTCGTCGTCGCTGACTTTAATCCGTCCGTTTTCGCCAACTGCAATCGCTGTCGGTTCTGCGTGCGTCTCCTCGGTTTGAATTTCTTCGACGGGAATTTGCGGGATATTTGGGAACTCCACATCATTTTCGGTGAAGCCCGTATTAATCAGCGCAAAGCCCGCCAGCATGAGACTGAGCACGCACTTTCTTTTAATCATTTCCAAGGTCTTAAATATTTTTCGCTTCATCATTCCGCCGCCTACGCAACATCCTGTCGCGTCCCAAGCAGGACGACCCATTGAGCCGCCTCTTTGCTTCGGAGCAGCCTTCCCCCTTTCAAAGTAAGACAAAATGTTAGTAAATCAAAAACCGCCGCGTACTATACTCCGCAGCGGTCTGTTTGTCAAGTCTTTGATTATTTTTGTAATAGTTTGACAGGGAAAGTAAAGTAAGTATCGGGATAAGGCTCGTCTTTAAGCGTGAAGTGCCACCACTCTTCTTCCAGCGGCTTGAAACCGTGCTTAACCATCACGTCGCGCAGAATCATTCTGTTCTTGTATTGTTGCTTGGTGATTTTTTTGTAGTCAGGGTGCGACAGCTCGCCGAAATAATCGAACGTGCCGCCCATGTCGAGTTCCTTGCCGGTCTTCATGTCAAAGAGCGTCAAGTCAACCGTCGAGCCGCGAGAGTGCCCGCTTTTCACAGCGACGTAACCTTCGGGGATAATCCGTGACTTGTCGATTTTGGGATAGAAATATTTTTTCATGCGGGTGTCGCCGATGTTCTCTGCCCAACGAACAAAATTATCAACCGCCATTTGCGGACGATAGGCGTCGTAAATTTTCAAGCGGTAGCCCATCTTCATCACGTCGTCGGAAACTTTTTTGAGAGCCTCCGCCGCCTCGCGTGTCATCAGTGCGCAGGGCATTTCGTAGCCGTCAATCCTGTCGCCAACAAAATTATACGTCGAGTAGTAGCGAATTTCTTGGATTATATCGGGAATGAATTCGCCCAAAACGACGAATCCCGACGGGTCATCGGGCGCGGCGGATTTTTGCGCGGCGGCAGGCGTCACGAACAAAATCAACGCCAGCAACGCCCCGACAAAAATTTTACAAAGCTTCATGACAAATACTCCTTTCAAGCGTTAGAATTATGTCAATTTTAACATCATGCTCTTCAAGCGGCAAGTTGTCGACAAGCTGGAAATCATAGGCGAGCGCGATTTTTTTTGCGTTGACGGCAAGCGGTAAAAATCTATCGTAGTAGCCGCCGCCCAAGCCCAGCCGTCCGCCGCCCACGTCGAACGCCGCGCCCGGCACAATCACGCAATCAATCTGCGCGGGCGCAACAAATTTTCCGTGCTTGACGGTTAAAATGTTGAAGTCGCCAAGCTCCAGCGCGTCAAAGTTCGGAACTTCCACGGCTTGCATTTCGCCCTTGCCAACGATAAACGGTATCGCCAAAATTTTTTCCTCGGCAAAGCACGCGGCGAACAATTCGTTAAGTTGGAGTTCTTCTGGTGTCGACGCATACGCCATGATAATTTTTGCCGCGCGAAAAATCTCCGTCGCCAAAAATTTTTTTATCAGCGCGTGAGAGATTCGGTCGCGTTCGTCGTTTGGAATTTCTGCTCGTTTGGATAAGAACTCCCGCCGCAAGTTTTTTTTCCGCGCTCTAATCGGTGGCATTTTTACTCTCCGCCACGCCGTTAATCGACGCGCGCGCAACTTCAATCTCGACATTATCGGCAATCTTCAACGTGACAATCTCGTCGGTCAAGCTGACAATTTTCCCAAAAATGCCGCCGACGGTTATCACGCGGTTGCCGACTTTCAAGCTGTCCAACATTCGCGTGCGCTCCTCCTGCGCTTTTTTCTGCGGACGATAGAGCAGGAAATAAAAAATCAAGAGCATTAAAATTATCGGCGCAAAGTTCGCCACGGTTGCTGTCATTTCATCCATTTAAATATTTTCCTCCCTCATAAACTGTAAAAAAATTTTTTCGGAACTCGGCAAATTTATCGGCAAGAATAGCCTCGCGCATCTCCGCCGTGAATCGTTGCAGGTAGCGCAGATTGTGCAGAGCCAGAAGCCGCAAGCCGAAAATTTCGTTGGTGCGGACAAGGTGGCGGATATAAGCGCGGGTGAATTTGTTTCGGCAAGCATAGCAGTCGCAGTGCGGCTCAAGCGGGTCAAAGTCCTCCGTGAATTCCGCGTTCTTCAGGACGAGCCGCCCGCGCTTTGCAGTTTCCGGAGAAACCATCGCCATGCCGTTACGGGCGACGCGCGTCGGGAAAACACAATCGAACATATCAATGCCGCGCAGGACGCCTTCAATCAGGTGGTCGGGCGTGCCAACTCCCATCAAATATCGCGCTTTGTCTTCGGGCAGGTGCCGCGTCGAAATTTCCAGCATGCGATACATCAACTCGCGCGGCTCACCGACACTCAAACCGCCGACCGCACAACCTGCAAAATCCATGCTACCGATAACTTTTGAACTTTCCTCGCGCAAATCTTCATACATGCCGCCTTGCACGATACCAAAAATTCCCTGCTTGGGATTCGTCGCCGCCTGCAAACTTCTTTCCGCCCAACGATGCGTCCGCTCCGTCGAAGTTTTAGCGTAGTCGTAGTCGGCAGGGTAGGGTATGCATTCGTCGAACGCCATGGCGATATCCGAACCGAGCGCGGCTTGCGTGGCGATAGAAATTTCCGGCGACAAAAATTTTTCCGAGCCGTCGATATGTGAGCGGAACTTCACGCCGTCTTCCGTGATTTTGCGCAGTTCGCCCAGGCTGAAAACTTGGAAGCCGCCGCTGTCCGTCAAAATTCCCCGCGTCCAATTCATGAATTTGTGCAAGCCGCCCGCCTTCTTGACGAGCTGTGCGCCCGGTCGCAGGAATAAATGATACGTGTTCGCTAAGATGACGCCCGCGCCCAAATTTTGTACCTCGTGCGGCGATAGCGTTTTAACCGTTGCTTGCGTTCCGACCGGCATAAACAGCGGCGTCAAAAAATTTCCGTGCGGCGTGTGGAGGATACCCGCGCGAGCACCCGTCGCCGCGTCTTTGTGTATGAGTTCAAATTTTATTGCCGCCATTAACAAATCCTGCCCTCAATATTTCCGTTATTGTAAATTTTCCGTCCTTGATTTTATAAACATGGCGTCGCCGAAGGAAAAAAATCTGTACCTTTGCGCGACCGCCTCGCGATAAGCTTGCAAGATAAATTCTCTGCCCGCGAACGCGCTGACCAACATCAGCAACGTCGATTTCGGCAGGTGGAAGTTTGTTATCAGCGCGTCGACAATTTTAAATTCGTAGCCGGGGTAGATGAAAATTTTCGTGGAGCCGGAGCCGACCGCCACGGATTTTTTATCGATAGCCGCCGCCTCCAAAGTTCGGATTGACGTGGTACCGACTGCGATAACTTTTTTGCCGCGTTCCTTAGTCTCGCGAATTAAATTTGCCGTTTCTTGTGGTATCGAAAAAAATTCTTCGTGCATTTCGTGCTGTTCAATCGTCTCGACTTGCACTGGGCGGAAAGTTCCAAGCCCAACGTGCAACGTCACGAAACCGAGATTGACGCCGAAATTTTTAAGGTCGCGCATTTGCTCCGCCGTGAAGTGCAAGCCAGCAGTCGGTGCGGCAGCCGAGCCGCGTTCGCGATTGTAAACCGTCTGATAGCGTTCGCTGTCGTCAAGTTTCTCGTGAATGTAGGGCGGCAGGGGAGTTTCTCCGAGCCTGTCCAAAATTTCCTCGAACACGCCGCTGAACTTGAACTGCACCACGCGCCCGCCAAAATTCGTGCGCCCGATAATTTTGCAACTCAATTCATCGCCGAAAAAAATTTCTGCGCCCTCCGTGATTTTCCTGCCTGGCTTGACTAAAGTCTCCCACGTCGTCGCGTCCAATCGTCTGAGCAAAAAAATTTCGGCGCGTGCGCCCGTCGATTTGCGTCCGATAAGCCGCGCCGGAATAACTCGCGTGTCGTTGAAAATCAGCGTGTCGCCCGCCGTCAAAAATTTTTGCAAGTCATAAAAATGTTCGTGAGCAATCGCCCGCCGCGCAGGGTCTAGCACCATCAGCCGCGAGGAGTTGCGCGGTTCAATCGGTCGTTGCGCGATTAATTCTTCGGGCAATTCGTAATCAAAGTCGCTTAGAAGCATTCGCTTTCCTTCCCAAATATTTAATTTCCAATTTTTCAAGCGTGCCGTCCATGCGCAGCTCCGCCAAAACAAAATTCACGTAGTTTAAAAATTCTTGGTCGCCCTTCGCCATGAGAATTCCGCAAGAATGGCGCGTGCCCTCGAACGGCTTATCAACCAACGGCGCGGCAAGCCTCGGTTCGCGCTTAACCCAACTGACTGCCTCGACGGTCTCGGTTATCATGATGTCGGCTTTGCCCTCGGCGATTTGAATCGGAATATCGGCGTTCTCTTCGTGGACGATAAGTTTTGCGTTCGGCAAGTTGGCGCGGGCGAATTTTTCGTTGGTGCCGCCGGGATTAATCATGATTCGGACGGTCGGCTTGTTTAAGTCAGCGACGCTTTTAAATTTTTTCGCGTCGGATTTGCGGCAGAGAATTGTTTTGCCGAAAAGTCCTTCGCCGTAAGCGTCGCTCATTGCCATCGTCTTAGCCCGCGCAAAATTTCTGGAGATGCCGCAAAGCGCAATGTCAAATTTTTCTGCCTGCATATCGGCGGCGAGCGTCGGCCACGTCGTCGGAACGTATTCAATCTTCACGCCCAAAGACGCCGCGATAATTTTTGAAAGTTCAGCGTCAATGCCCTCGTATTCGCCCGTCGCGGGGTTCAGATAAGACATCGGGATATAATCGCCCGTCGTGCCAATTCGGATTTTCCCACGTGCAGAAATATCTTCCAAATGACCCGCCTCCACGTTCACAAGCGGCAGAAGTAGAATCATCAGCAGGATAAAAAATTTTTTCACGTCAATCACCTCAATAAAGTTTCTTGAGCTTGGTATCTTTGTAATAATGCGCCAAAATTTTTTTGTAATTCCAGCCGTCTTTGGCGTAGTCTCTCGCGCCGATTTGCGACATGCCGACGCCGTGACCGCGCCCGTAGCCCGTGAAAATAATTTCGTCGCCGTCAAGCTTTATGTCAAACAGCGTGCTCGGCAGGGAAAATTTTCGACGGAAATCGTTGCCGGTGAGCGTCAAAGTTCTTTTCGAGCCGACAACTTGCGCGGACTTCACGCGACCGGAAGCAGTTCTGTCGTCCGCCTCTTTGCCGATTGTCAACTTGCTGAGTTTAATCGATTGCACGTCACCGAAATTATCGCCAAATCGGGAAGAAAAATCTTTAGCGGTAACTTTAACAGTCCACGGCGCGGCCAGCTGAATAATTTCACGAACCGCGACAAGATACGGCGTGGCAGTCCCCCACACGTCGCCGACATCTTCCGTCATGCCGCCCGAATCCGCGTGAAAATTCGTGTCGATAAGTTTTTCCTTGTAAACCAAAACTTCGCCGCGCGTCTCGTCAATAGCCTTGTCGACTGAATCGAAATTCGCGACGCCCACATAAACTTGGCAGTGTGTTCCGTTGCAGAGGTCGTAGCCGTCTTTGGCGTGCCGCCCGCGATTTTTCAGCGCGAATGACCGTGCCGCTATCGTTTGCGCCTTCAACGCTTCCAACGGGAACGACGGCGACATTTCCTTTGACACAACCCCGCGCAGATATTCTTCCAGCGGCGCGAGATTTATCACCGTCAACGAATCTTTGTTCTTGCTGACGTTGACTCCGCCGTAATATTTTTTCCCGTCGATGGTTACCTGCAAATCTTTAAGCGGAACTTTTTCGGGGAGAATTTCAATCGCATTAACCTTCATGTGCGCGAAATTTACGGTGAAGCCGCCGCCTTCAGGAATTTTTTTTATCACATCGCCCTTGGCGGCGTTAATCATAATGCACGGCGCGGAAACTTGCAAGGAAACTTGCTTAACGTCGCTTAAAATCCCGACGCGAATCACGGGCTGCCACGTGCCCGCCGCTTCCGCTCGGCTCATCAGCAAAAAAATTATAAGTAGCAAAATTTTTTTCATGTCAATCCTTCTTTGGAACAAAAACTTTACAGCGAACAACTTGCGTCCCGTCGACGCGCTCGCTCTCGTAAATCACGCGGAAATTTTTATCGCCCGACAGCTCATCAAAAAGAAACGGCGTCTCGTTCGTCAGGATTATGTGCGTGAAATCGTAGCGGCGGAAAAAATCTTTGTAGTTAATTTTGCCGGCCGTGAAGTCGACGTATTCCTCAAAAATATTTTTCTGCCCGTTGTTGGCGGCGAGGAAAACTTCGGAGCGCGAATCGATGTAATATTTAACGCCGAAACTGCCCGCCAACCCGCCCATACCTTGCTCCACGTAGAGCGAAATATTTTCGGGGCGTTCGGTGCGCAGAATGAATTTAATCGCGTCGGTGTAAGTTTCAGGCGGCTTAGCTTGGGTATCGGCAAGTGCAAAGAAAAAACTGCCGCTTATGACAATCAGCGTAACTGTCAATGATAAAATTTTTCGGGGAATTATCGTTGCGTGGAATATGCGCCCCTCGACACGCAAAATCAGCAAAGTGTACAGCGCAAACAACACCGCCGCAAAAAATGAAATTTCAATCGGCGCGGAAACTTTCCCGAAACTCTTCTCCAAAAAAGTTGTGATCATAAAAGTATTGGCGGCGACAAGCAGGAAGAACAAGCCCAGCGACAACGCGCGTGATTTAAAAATTTTTTCCGTGGTGAAGTCGCGCCACACGTAAGCCAGCGGGAACGTCGCCAGGAAGTAGAACAGCGGCAAGTTGCGCCCGTGCATTATCGCCATAAAAGTTATCCCGCCGCTCAGGAAAATGTATCGCCACGGGACTTTGAACCGCGCCAGAGAAAAAATCAGAAACGCTTCCGCCAAGTAGAAAAATTTTCCTTGGAAGCTGTGAGCCGTCGGCGTGTGCATTTCGGGGACATTTGCGTTAATCAAATCGACGCCGTAGGAGCGGAAAACGTAAGTCAGCGCGTCGACGCCGTAGGGATTAATCAGCCCGCCAATAAAAATTCCAGCCATCGCCGCGAGCAAAAATTTCACGTGCCGCAAACTTTTCACGAACAGGAACGGCAAGCACACGACCAAAGACATCAGCCACATCGCCGCATGAAAATTCACCAGCGCGACACTCACGAGCGGCAACGGCAAGAGAAATTTAAAATTTTCCGTGCGCGTGAATTTTTCCAGCAAGAAGACTTCGATTAGCAGTAGCAACGCTGAAAAAATGTGCGGGCGCGGGACAATCATCGACGCGATTAAAAATCCGACGACGAAACTCAGCGCGAACGATAAAATTTTGTTGCCGCTGACGAACAAACACAGCCGCCAATAAATCAGCACCGAAGCCGCGCCAACCAGTGCGTCAAGGATTAAAAGTCCGTCGACGCCAAAATCTTTGTAAATCTGCCAGAACAAAACGCCGCTCAGCCACTGTTGCGCGACCAGCTGTAAATTTTCGTGAATCGTGAACGGGTCGACGTGCGGGAAGCCGTGCTCCAAAATGTAGCGTCCCAAGTTCATGGCAAAGCGCGTGTCCGCCTCCTCGATAAATTTAAAGAGCGGTTGCCAGAACACCACGCCCGCCGACAGGAAAATTATTTGAGCGAGCGGCAAAAACCTAGCCATGATTTTTTTCCTCGTGATAATTTTTTTCGGCGTTAATCTTCCAAATGTCCGCCTTGGAAAATTTGCCGGCAATGGCGCAGACCGCCGCAATCGCCGTCAACATGCTGTGATCCATGTTGTTGTAGCGGTGCTGACCGTTGCGCCCGATGCAGTAGAGATTTTGAATTTCGTCGAGCGCGCCGCGCAGTTCGGAAATATTTTCGTAGGTGTCGAAGTAAGCGGGATAAGCTTTGGGAACTTTGACTTGCACGCCCGAACGAACGTCCTCCGCGTCGACGATACCGATTGAAACCAGCTCCTTTGCCGCGAAATCGATAAAGTCCTCGCTTTTCATCTGCCAGAGTTCGTCGCCCTCCGTGCAAAAATATTCCAGCCCCAGCCACACGGAATTTTCGGGATTGGCGACCATGTACGGCGACCAGTTGTTGAAAATTTGCAGGCGACCGAGCTTGACGGACGGCTCTTGAATGTAAATCCAGCAATCGGGGACAATATCGCCGAGCGTCTTAATTTTGGTGAGATTTTTTAACTTGAGCTTGTTTACGAGAAGCCCGACGGTTATGAAGTCGCGGTAGGGCAAGCCGCGAGCAATCGTGAGTTGGCGCAAGTCCAAGCCGTCGTCTAAGGCGTCAGCGAGTTCTTTAAGCGGCATAGTCGACAGGAAATAATCGGCGGGGAAAGTCAGCATACCTGCGGCGGTCTCAACCCTTGCCGACTTTATAATTTTGTTGGCGTCGACGTGGAGACTTTTGACGTTGGCGGAGAGGAGCACTTCGCCGCCGAGCTTTTTAACGTCGTCCGCTAATTTTTCCCACAGCTGACCGGGACCGAACTTCGGATAGTAAAATCTTTCAATCAGGGAGGTTTCGCCCGCGCCCTCCTTAGAGCCGAAAGTTTTTTTGAAGAAGTCAACGATAGTTTTGCCGAGCGAAAGCCCTTTGATTCGCTGTGCGCCCCAATCCGCGCCGATTTCCTGCGGCGTGCGCCCCCAAACTTTTGTCGTGTAGTCGCGGAAAAAAGTTTCGTAGAGTTTCTGCCCGAAGCGATTAATCATAAAATCTTCCAAAGTTTTTTCTTCGCGCTGACTGAATTTAGCCTTGAGAAAACTCGCGCCGATTGAAATCATTTCGACGAAGCCCAAATTTAAAATCGTCTGTAAGCTCAAGGAAATTGGGTAGGAAAAAAATTTCCGCCGATAAAAAATTCTGGAGACGCGCCGCCGATTAAGAAAAACTTCGTCGACTTCTTCGGGATTCGCGCCGCCGTCGACCAAAACAGATTCGCGCCCCAAAATTTTATCGTCAAGGGCGGGTGCGCCCTGCGCGGGCAAAAGTTCATTCCACAGCTTGAGGACATTTTCGTCCTTGGAAAAAAATCTGTGACCGCCAACGTCCATGCGGTTGCCTTCAAAATTCATCGTGCGCGAAATGCCGCCGACAAAATTTTCCTTCTCCAAGACAATCGGCTTGATGTCAGTGTGTTTTAAAAGATAATAAGCGGCAGTCAGCCCCGCCGGTCCCGCGCCGATTATTATCGCGTGTTTTTTATGCAAAAGCGGTACCCTCCGTTGTCGGCAGATAGAGTAAAATATTTTGCTCGTTGATTTGCGCGACGCCGAATTTTATTTTGTCGCCAGCGTGGCAGTTGAAATTTTTCGTCGGCTCGTTCAAAAGTTCGCCCGTCAAAATATTTTCGTCGACGCTCAGACAACGCACCCATAAAAGTTCGGGCTTTTGCTCCGCACTGAAAAAATAAACAACAACGTCGTCGGGATAATCGGGGTGGCGGAAGGCGTCGAGATTTTTTATAAGGCGCGTCTCCTCGCGGGCGGCGTCCGAATTTCTATCGTTAATCATTTGAATTCGGTCGCGGAAGGCAACGGAGTATTCGGCAGTCAAAATTTTAAGTTCGGCGGCGTCGACTTGCCCGCGCTTTAGCTTGACGGATTTTTTGTACGCGGCAGGAAAAACTTTCACGCGCCCGCCGAGGACTTGTGCGCCCGCCAAAATTTCAAAGGAAAAAGTTTCGCCGTCAATGTGAGCGTAAGTCAAAAAGCCGTCGAGTTTTTCATCGGGCGGGAAATCGAACACGTCGCGCAACTTCACCGAGTCCACGACGCCCGCGCCCGTCAGCAGACAAATTTGCCGATACATGTCGCGGAAAAAAATTTCTTCGACCTTCAAAGTTATCATCTCCAAAAATTTTTTAACGCGCGTATTCTACCACATAAACGATAAAAACTGTTTTCATGTTGAAAAATTTTTTGCCGTCTGATAAACTTTGCTTATCGCTTTGAAAATAATTGCCCCATCCTGCGCGGTTGGGGTTTAAATAAAATTTCGGACGGAAAAATTTTGAGGAGTGAAGAAAGTTTTGTTTACTCACATAACCCAGTCCCCATACGGGACGGTAAAATTGGCGTCGAGAGTTGCCCAGCGCGTGCGCGAAGGCACGGTTATCTGTCTGGAGGGCGGCTTGGGCGCGGGCAAAACGCTTTTCGTGCAATCCATGGCGCGGACGTTGGGCGTTCAAGGCGAAGTCACCAGCCCCACGTTTAACTTGATGAGCGTCTACGAAGGCTTCTGCCCGATTGTCCACTTCGACCTTTATCGACTGCACAACGAGGACGAGCTGGAGGACATCGGCTTTTACGAGTACACCGATTTTCCGGAGGGGATTGTCTTTATCGAGTGGGCGGAGAAATTTCCGGAGGCGTTGCCGGAAAATTACGTCGTGATAAAAATTGAGCGGATAAAAGATTCCAAAAACATGCGGCGGATAACTTTTGACTGCGTGGGCGAAGAGCACGAGGATTTTATCAGAGAGCTGGAGGAGTTCGTTGCCAAGGAGGATTGAGCTTGCGGATTTTGGCGATTGAAACGGCGACGCGAGCGGCGAGTGTCGCTGTAACTTTTGACGGGAAAATTTTGGCGGAAAGTGTGCGTGAATCGCCGCAAAGTTTTTCGGAAACATTAATGCCGCAAGTCGAGGAAGTTATAAAAGTTTCGGGCGCGTTCGAGAATTTGGACGCGGTGGCAGTCAGTATCGGACCGGGGTCGTTCACAGGCTTGCGAATTGGGCTGGCGACGGCTAAGGCGTTGGCTTATGCGTGGGGAATAAAAATAATCGGCGTGCCGACTTTGCTGGCGATGTCGTACAATTTCCCGAACGCAAAAGTTGTGCCGCTAATCGACGCGCAAAAAAATCGAGCTTATTATCAGCTGTTCGAGGATTTTTCGTCGTTGACAGATTTGGAAATCGAGCCGATAGACGAGATAGTTACTGCGGTCGGACATGCTGCGGGCGAATTTTTTTTGTGCGGCGACGTGCTCCACAAAATAAAAATTCCGTTGCCGCCGAACGTGAAACTTGCGCCGCCACATTTGAGAATGCCGCGAGCGTCGGCGGTGGCGTGGTGCGCGGAAAATTTGAAGCGAGTCGATAACGTGATGAATTTGGAGCCGGTGTATATTCGGCGTTCGGAGGCGGAGGAACTGTGGGAGAAACGACACGGCTCACTTTCCGAGCAATGACGCAGGACGACGCTGACGCCGTTGCCGAGATTGAGGAAAAAAGTTTTGCCATGCCATGGAAGCGCGACGATTTTTGGCGCGAGGCTAAAAACGAGCTGGCAACTTACATTGTCGGCGAGCTGGACGGAAAAATTGTGGCGTATGCGGGCGCGTGGGTTTCGTTCAATCAAGCGGAAGTAATGAGCGTGGCGGTTGAGCCGGAACTGCGCGGGCGCGGCGTCGGGACGATTCTTTTCGGCGAACTGATTAAAGCTGTGAAACTGCGCGGCGCGCGGGCGATAACTTTGGAGGTTCGTCCGAGCAACACGGCGGCGATTAAACTTTATAAAAGTTTTGGTCTGCGGAGCGTCGGGCGGCGGCGTGGCTACTACCTTGATAACGGCGAAGACGCGCTGATTATGTGGAATACGCGATTGTAGGAAGGAAATTTTCATGCAGATAAAGGGAACGCTGATGCTCTTGGGCGCGGCGTTTTTTTGGGGGACGACGTTTGTCGCGCAGCTGTCGGGCATGGACGGGCTTGGTCCGTTCTCCTACGCGGCACCGAGATATTTGACGGGTTTTCTGTCGCTCGTCGCGCTTTTAATCTACACGCGCAAAAGTCGGGCGGTCGAACGGCGGCAAAAAAATTATCAGCGCGGCTATTTAATCGGACTGCTAATCGGCGTCGTGCTATTTATCGCCAGCTCCATGCAACAAATCGCGCTGCAATATTCGACGGCGGGCAAGGCGGCGTTTATCACGTGCCTTTATATCGTGTTCGTGCCGCTCGGCGCAAAACTTTTAGGGAAAATAATTCGGCGGGAAAATTGGCTGGGCGCGGGCTTGGCAATCGTCGGCTTGTATCTTTTAGCAATCGGCGGAGATTTTTCAATTCAGCTCGGCGACGTGATACTTTTCTTTAGCGCGTTCGTGTGGACGGCGCAAATTTTATTGGTAGACCGATTCGCGAGCAAAGTTGATTTAATCGAACTTTCGACCGCGCAAGTTTTTATCGTGATGATTTTAAGTTTCGCGGCGATGTTCGCGCTGGAGACGCCAAATTTATCGGCGATGCTAAGCGCGTGGTTCCCGATACTTTACGGCGGCTTGATGAGTTCGGCGGTTGCGTTCACGTTGCAAAATTACGGGCAACGCTACGCTGACCCGGCGACGGCGGCAATTTTGATGAGCTTCGAGGCAATTTTCGGAGCGTTGGCGGGCTGGTTCTTCCTTAACGAAATCATGACGGCGCGGGAAATTTTCGGCTGTGTTCTAATGTTAATCGGCATGTTCGCGACGCAGTGGACGCTGATTAAAAAAAGTGTGTGAAGGAAATTAAATTTGCGCGTCGAAGTTGTGCAGAAATATTTTTGAAGGGAAAGAAATTGTATGGGGGCTAACGATGCGGCAATCAAGGAGGCGTTGAAAAAACTTCGCCTGAACAAGGAACGGCAAAAGGCTCAAGACGACGCGGCGATAAAAAAAGCCCTCGTCACGATAAAAGTTTTTGGCGTGGGCGGCGGCGGCAACAGCGTCTTGAAACGAATTGCCGAGAGCGATTTTTTGGAGATTGAATTGGTCGCCGTCAACACGGACTTGCACGCGCTTAGTTTTTCAAACACGGACAAGATTCGCTCTGTGCAAATCGGCGAACAGCTGACTAAGGGACGCGGCACGGGCGGCAAGGTTGAAGTCGGCGAACAGGCGGCGAAAAGTGACTCCGAACGCCTAAAGGAAATGATGGCGGGCGCGGACATGATTTTTATAACGGCAGGCATGGGCGGCGGCACAGGCACGGGCGCGGCTCCGGTTGTTGCTAGGCTCGCCAAGGAAATGGGGATATTAACCGTCGGCGTCGTCACAATTCCTTTCAGCTTCGAGGGGCGGCGCAAGCAACGCATTGCCAACGAGGGTATCATACGCATGCAGTCGTACATGGACGCGCTGATTGTCGTCAGGAACGATAACTTGATGAAGCTCCCCGAGAACAAAGATTTAAACATGGTCAGCGCGTTTAACGCGGCGGATTCTGTACTGCGCCAAGCGATTCGTTGCGTCGCCGAACTGATTTTGACGACCGGCGTGATTAACGTTGACTTCGCGGACATGACGACGATTTTCCGGCAAAGCGAGTCGAGTGACGCGCTCTTAGGTATCGGGCGCAGCAATATCAGCGCGGTCAAGGCTGTGCAAGAGGCGATTCAAAGCCCGCTGATTGACAAATCTTTGAAGGGCGCGCGCGGAATTATTTTGAACATCACCGGCGACGAAACGCTCCCGATTCACGACGTAAACGCCGCCGCCAGCTACATTTTCAGCCAGACCGAAGACGACGTGAATATAATTTTGGGCACGGTGATTGATAAATCGATGAACGGCACGATTCAGGCGACGATTATCGCGACGGATTTTGCTGACAGCCTTGCCCTTAAATCGCCGACTGTCGAGGTGCCAAAGTCTACCGTCACCGTGTCGAAGGGTTTTAATTTCGAGGCACCCAAGCCCCAAGCTCCGCCCGAAAATAAATTCCAAATGCCGACGTTTACACTCCGCCCGCGCGATAACAAATGAGATTTCAGCGGCTGAAACTTTTAATCGGCGCGGAAAATTTTTCCAAGCTTACTTCGGCGACGGTGGCGGTGTTCGGAGTGGGCGGCGTCGGATCGTTTGCGGTTGAGGCTTTGGCGCGGTCGGGCGTGGGGCATTTGGTTTTGATTGACAAGGACAACATCGACGCGACGAATATTAATCGCCAAATTCACGCGCTGAGCTCCACGGTCGGCAAGTCGAAAGTCGAAGTCATGCGCCAAAGAATTCACGACATTAATCCCGCTGCGCAGGTCGATACGATTCAGAAATTTTTTTTGCCCGGCGAACCCGTCGAGGATTTTTTTATTTGCCGCTATGATTACGTCGTCGACGCGATTGACACGCTGACCGCGAAAATTTTTCTGGTGGAGGAGTGTGCCCGCCGCAACATAAAAATTATTTCAAGCATGGGCGCGGGCAACAAACTTGACGCAACCCGTTTCAAAGTCGCGGATATTTTTCAAACGTCGGTTGACCCCGTCGCAAAAATTCTGCGCAAGAAACTTAAAGAGCGCGGCATAAAAAATTTAAAAGTCGTCTGGTCGGACGAGCCGCCGCTCCCCGTGAAAAATTTTATCGGGAGTACGGCGTTCGTGCCGAGTGTCGCGGGACTGATTCTGGCGGGCGAAGT
>JAFPVP010000024.1 GCA_017412925.1 Selenomonadaceae bacterium | reverse complement strand
TCGCCGTATTGTCCGTGACCGCCGGATTGTTTCTTGTGCTTGCCCTGCACTTCGACGTTCTTGCGAATCGTTTCGCGGTAAGCCACGCGCGGTTCGCCCAAAACCATTTTCACGCCGAACTTGCGCTGAATCTTGTCGCTCCAAATATCCAAATGAACTTCGCCGACGCCCTTAAGAATCGTCTGCTTAGTCTCGGCATTTTTGACAAGCCAAATCGTCGGGTCTTCGTCTTGCTGGCGAATAATCGCGCCGAAAACTTTATCCTCCTCGCCCTTCTTCTCGCTGGTGACCGCCATTGCCAACATCGGTTCGGGGTATTGAATGCGTTCGTATTTAATCGGAGCGGCTTTGTCGCAGAGTGTGTCGCCGGTCTTGGCGTTGGCAAGTTTGCTCGTGACGACAATATCGCCGGCGTGCGCCACGTCCACGGGAATTTGTTTCTTGCCCTGCATGGTGAACAGTCCGCTTAAACGTTCCTGCCCTTCGTTTTCCGCGCCGATAAGTTGATAAGTCGCGTCGCCCTTCATGTCGCCGCTTATCACGCGAACATAACTCATTCTGCCGACGAACGGGTCAACCATCGTCTTGAAAATTTGTCCGCTGAACGGCTCGGAAACTTTGCGCTCGACAAGTTCGTCCGTCTTGGGATTAATGCCGCTGTAGTCTTTGGAATCGGGCGCGGGGAAAAATTCGACGACGCTATTAAGGAATTTTTTCACGCCGATATTTTTAAGCGCAGAGCCGACGAACACGGGGAAAACTTTAGCCTCGCTGACGCCCTGCGCCAATGCCTCGGAAATTTCTTTTTCGTCCAAGTCCTCGACATCGCCCTCAAGATATTTTTCCATTAAGTCATCATTGAATTCGGCGACGGTGTCAAGCATTTCAAGGCGCATATCTTCCACTTCGTCCGCAACTTCAGCCGCGTCGCAAGCTTCGTCGTCGTTGTTGACTTTGCCAAAAACTTTAATTAAATCGACGACACCCTTAAAGCTGTCCTCTTTGCCGACGGGAACTTGAACGGGCACGACGCTGTTGCCAAATTTGTTTCTGAGCTCGGCGAGAACTTTTTCAAAATCGGCGTGCTCCCTGTCCATTTTCGTGATAAAGAACGCGCGCGGGAGGTTCAAATTTTCTGCCAAAGCCCAAGCCTTTTCCGTCTCGACTTCGACGCCGGCACTCGCACTCACGACGATAACCGCCGCGTCAGCCGCCGCTAATGCCCCGTGCATTTCCGCCACGAAATCGGGGAAGCCGGGCACGTCCAGCGCGTTGATTTTAAAATTCTTCCACTCAAGAGCCGCCAACGACGCGCTGATTGACATCTTGCGCTTATTTTCTTCCGGCTCGAAGTCAAGGACGCCGGTGCCCGCGTCGACATTGCCAAGACGGGTGGTCGCGCCGCTGTCGAAAAGTGCCGCTTCAAGCAAGCTGGTCTTGCCCGAGCGGCCATGACCGCAGAACGCTACGTTTCTAATCTGTTCACTCTTGTAATCTTTCATATCAGAATTTTTCCCTCCGTAAAATTTTTTCGCAAGACTAATTCTATTGCCGCCGCGATTTTCCTGCCAAGCTTAACTGTCAAGAAAAAATCCTCCGACAAAATCTCGGAGGAAAATTATCTTTGTTCGACTTTGCGAATTAACTTGCAACTTTTTTCTTGCGGCGCGGATTCACGGGACGAAATTCCTTGAGCTCCTCGTCGGTCAGTTCGGGGAATTCGTCATCAAAAACAATCGGGCGATTTTGAGCTTTAAGGGCACGAATCTCTTCAATTTGTTCGGGCGTCGGTTTCTGCCCTTCATAGATAACTCGTCGAATAATCATAGTATTCCCTCCTTTCTTTTGGCGTTGCCTCACGAGCCATAATCAGTCTTATCGAATCAATTCGTTCAGTGTAGACGACGAATAAAACATCTTCCACCATGCCGATAACTTGCCAGCGGTCTTCGTCTTGGGAGTGTCTTTCGTCGCGGCGTTCGATTCGATTTTCGTCGGCAAAAACCATTGCTGCCGTCGCGAAACTTATTCCGTGTTTTTGTTTATTGATGGCGGCTTTTTTGTCGTCCCACTCAACATTTTGATTAGCAATTATCGTTTCCATGAGCTTTAATCCAATCGTGCGCCGCCGCAATTTGAACTTTAACTTGCTGGGGAGAAGTTCCGCCTTGAGAATTCCGAGACGCCACGCAAGTTTCAGGCTTTATCGCGTCGTGAATGTCAGCGTCGAACAGGGGCGAAAACTTTTTGAACTCGGCAAGCGTCAAATCCTTAAGATAAACGCCGCGCTCAATGCAATGATGGACGAGTTTGCCCGCGACTTCGTGCGCTTGACGGAACGGCAGATTTTTTTTGACAAGATAATCCGCCGCGTCGGTTGCGTTGGAGAAATCTTCTTCGACGGCGCGGCGCATGTTCTCACGGCGAACTTTCATACCCGCGATAATTTGCGCGAAGACCGCCAGCGAAAATTTCACTGTGTCCAGCGCGTCGAAGACTCCTTCCTTGTCCTCTTGCAAATCTTTGTTGTAGGCGAGCGGCAACGCCTTGACTGTCGTCAGCAACGCCATTAAATGCCCGAAGACCCGCCCCGCCTTGCCGCGCACCAGCTCCGGCACGTCGGGATTTTTTTTCTGCGGCATCATTGAGGAGCCTGTGCAATGCGCGTCGTCCAATTCGACAAAAGAAAATTCGCGACTGCACCACAAAATTATTTCCTCGCTGAGCCGCGACAAGTGCACCATCAAAATTGACGCCGCCGATAAAAATTCCAGCAGATAATCCCTGTCGCTGACCGCGTCCAAGCTGTTGGAGTAAATCGCGCCGAAATTTAATTCACGGGCGACAAATTCACGGTCGATATTAAAAGTCGTGCCCGCCAATGCGCCGGCTCCCAGCGGCATAATATCTGCGCGGGCGTGAACGCCTTCAAAGCGCGCGAAGTCCCGTTGCAACATGGAAAAATACGCCAGCAGATGATGCGCAAACAAAATTGGCTGAGCGCGTTGCAGGTGAGTGTAGCCGGGGAAAATCACGTCGGAATTTTTTTCGGCGGAATTGACCAGCTCCGTTTGCAATTCGAGAATCAAACGCTGAATCTCGCGAACTTGACGGCGCATGTAAAGATGGGTATCAAGCGCGACTTGGTCGTTGCGGCTGCGTGCCGTGTGAAGTCTGCCGCCCGCCGTCCCGATTGCCTCCGTCAACGCCGCCTCAACATTCATGTGAATATCTTCCAGCGCGACGGAAAAATTAAATTCGCCCGCGTCAATCGCCGCCAAAATTTTTTCCAAGCCCGCGCAGATTTTTTTAGCGTCGTCGTCGGAAATAATTTTCTGCGCGGCTAACATTTTTGCATGGGCGATTGAGCCTTGAATATCCTCGCGGTACATGCGCTTATCAAAATTAATCGACGCTTGAAACTCGTTAATCATCTCGTCGGTGGATTTCTCGAAGCGTCCGCCCCAAAGTTTCTCGCTCATTTTTTATTTACCAGCGCGCGAACTTTCAGCGGCAAGCCAAACAGATTTATAAAGCCCGTCGCGTCCGCCTGATTGTAAACGTCGTCGTGTTCAAACGTCACGAACTCTTGACTGTAGAGCGAATAGGGCGACTTGCTGCCCGCGCTGATGATGTTGCCCTTGTAAAGTTTCAACTTAACCGTGCCCGTGACGGTCTTTTGAGTTTCGTCGACGAACGCCGCCAAAGCCTCGCGAAGCGGCGCAAACCACATGCCGTCATAAACAAGCTCGCCGTATTTAATTCCAACGTGCTGTTTAAAATGGAAAGTCGCGCGGTCAAGGCACAGATATTCAAGTTCGCGGTGCGCGTAGTAGAGAATGGAGCCGGCGGGATTTTCGTAGACGCCGCGGCTTTTCATGCCGACCAAACGATTTTCGCAGATGTCGACGATACCTACGCCGTTGCGTGCGCCGATTTCATTAAGACGGGTGACGAGTTCAACCGCGCCGAGTTTCTCTCCGTTGACGGCGACGGGAATCCCCTTTTCAAAATCAATAATGACTTGTTCGGGAATATCGGGCGCGTCTTCGGGCGCACAGCTTATCAGGAACATTTTATTTTGCGGCGCGTTCCACGGATTTTCAAGGTCGGAGCCTTCGTGCGACAGGTGCCAAATATTTCTGTCCATGCTGTAAGTTTTGTTGGCGGTGGCAATCGGGATGTCGTGCGCCTTTGCGTATTCAATCTCGGCTTCGCGGCTGTCGAGATCCCATTCGCGCCACGGAGCAATAATTTTCAATTCGGGAGCCAGAGCCTTGACCGTCAGCTCAAAACGAACTTGGTCGTTGCCCTTGCCCGTCGCGCCGTGAGCCACCGCGTCGCAACCTTCAGCCAGCGCAACTTCCACGAGTTTTTTAGCGATAATCGGGCGGGCAAAACTTGTGCCGAGCAAATATTTTTCCTCGTAAGTCGCGCCGGCTTTGAGCGTCGGGAAAATATAATTCTCGATAAATTCTTTGGTCAAGTCAGCGATAAAAACTTTCGACGCGCCGGACTTGAGAGCTTTATCGTGCACGACGTTAAGCTCATCGCCCTGCCCCACGTCCGCGCAAACCGCGATGACTTCGCAATCGTAATTTTCCTTGAGCCACGGAATGATAACCGACGTATCGAGCCCGCCGCTGTAAGCAAGTGCAACTTTTTTAACTGTGTCCTTCATGTGAATATCTCCTTTTCAAGTGATGAATTGTATTTTAGCGTTGCGCTTGCCCCTTGTCAAAAAATTATTGCGATTTTAATTTGGATAGGAGATTTCAACATGAAAATAATTTTGTATATTTCGGACTAGAAATTTTAGCTTAGTCAAACGGTCGGAACTTTTTTGGGCGGATAAAAAATTTTTCGCGCAGAATTATGGCAGAATTTTTTTGCGCCTTGTATGAAAAATTTCTGGCGTATGTTATAATCAACTAAATTTTTAAGGAGGAGTTCGATTTCATGAGAAAATTTTTAAGTCTCGCGTTAATCTTGACGCTAATCCTGTCGCTGACAGCCTGCGCGGACGCGGCAAAAAAAGAAAAGGTAAAATTCAACAAGCGGCAACTCAAAAAAATTGAACTGGTCGCGGCACCTGCTCAAGGCTTGCCGATGATTGTCCTGCGCGAAGATTATTCCGACGTGCCGATAATGGGGCAGGCAGTCGCCACGCAAGAGCAAATGATTAATTTCATAAACAAACGTAACCCCGCGCCCAAAATCAACTGCACAGTAAAGCAACTCGTCCACCTCTACTACCTTGAAGCCGACCGCGAGGGCATTCGTCCCGACATTGCGATTTGTCAGGCGATTAAGGAGACGGGCACTTGGAATTACGGCGGCGATGTCATTCCCGAACAAAATAATTACTGCGGCTTGGGCACGACTGGCGGCGGCGTCAAAGGAGCATTCTTCGACACGCCGCAACTCGGTGCTCGCGCCCATATTCAGCACCTGCTCAGCTACACCTCCAAACGTCCGCCCAAAGTTGAAATTGTTGACCCGCGCTATGAACTGATTCAAAAATTCCGCCCGCAAATTTTCGGCAAGCTGACTAAGTGGACGGATTTAAACGGCGTGTGGGCGGTTCCCGGCAATCACTACGGCGAAGATATTCTGAATTTGTGGTTACAGGCGCAGATGCCCGACGGTTCCGAAGCCTCCATGGAAGCCGCCGATTTGAAAGTCTTGCTTGAAGACGACAAAGCCGCCGCCTACGTCTACCGCGGGCTGGTCAACATGGAGCGCGAAAATTTTTACAGCGCGGTTGATGACTTTCAAATTGCGCTGGACACCGAGCCGGAACTCAAGGAAGCTCTTTTCGACTTGGCACTCGCTCAAGAAAATCTCAAAAAATTCGACGACGCGATTAAAACTTACGACAAACTTTTGAAAATCGACGAAAAATTTCCCGCCGCCTGGTACAATCGCGGTCGCCTTAAGCTTGACAAGAACGACTTCAAAGGCGCGATAAAAGATTTTGAATCCTCGCTGGCGATTGAAACGATTAACGCCGAAGCTTACAACAATATCGCCGTCGCCTACTTCAAACAAAAAAAATACGACGACGCTTGGAATTTTATCCAAAAGGCCGCCGAACAAAATTCAACTAACGAACTCGTCAAAGAGAATTACGAAAAATTCGCCGCTTGCGTCAAAGTTAAAAAATAAATTTGGGAGGAATATTCTATGGCGTTTAGTATGAAACGTTCACCGAAGGTCGAGAAACTTTTTCAAACGATTAATGGTAATGAAGAAAATATTGTTACGTTTGGCAGAGGGTCATACACAGGTAATTTCAATGTCGCCGCCTATAATAAAAGACCCTACAATATCTTAGGTGGGCATTTTTCTTCGCTTGCAGAAGGAACTTTTTTTATTCTTGGCGGCAATCATTCTTATAAGTCCGTTACAAGTTACCCCTTTGACAGACGATGGGTCATCAACGAAATTTTTGGTGAAGTTCGTCCTAAAGCCCATGCTCTTCTCGATAATCGCTTAAATTGTTATCAAGTTTATATCGGGAATGATGTATGGATTGGACAAAATGTTACGATTATGGGCGGTGTGAAAATCGGCAACGGCGCAGTTATCGGCGCGGGCGCGGTCGTTGCCAAAGATGTTCCGTCTTACGCAATCGCCGTCGGCAACCCCGTTCGTATTATCAAGTATCGTTTCGACGAGGCGACAATAAAAAAATTGCTCGCTATCAAGTGGTGGAATTGGAGCCTAGAAAAAATTGCTGACAACTTGCCGCTCATTAATGATATTGAAAAATTTTTGGATACGCATTACTCGCCCGCGCTTGAAGAAACATTGGAAGATGATTTTAATCGTCTACTTAAAAAATTAACCGGGGGGGGGATATTTTTATCATTTTATTCCCGACTTCCAAGTAAATAACCCACTTTGGTCTAAAGTCGTGCGCGAATTTCGCCAAACGAATTTAACTGACGCCGTGCTCGTCATTTGGCTCGATAAAGACACAACAGCGGAAGATGCCGCTTCACTTATGAAAGCAGTTGATTTTGACAAAAACATTTTAGTATTCAAGCACACGGAAAAATTTTCACCGCTTGCCCTTCGACGCGGTACGCACTTTATCACAACGCGCGAAATGGTGACACTTGAAGCTCTGGATTATCTTTGGGACACGGACGTTAAAATTATTTCTGCACTCGACGACAAAATTTTTGGAGGTTGATAATTTGAAATTCGCAAAGCGCATGGAACATTTTGGCGCGGGAATTTTCGCACGGCTCGCCGCCATGAAGCAGGAAAAAATTTCGGCAGGCGCAAATGTCATAGATTTATCAATCGGCGCACCGAACATACCGCCGCCCGCGCACGTCATGCAGGTTTTGGCGCAGGAAGCACTCAAGCCGGAAAATTACGTTTACGCGATAACCGACACCCGCGAACTTTTGCATGAGGCGAGCGATTGGTATCGTCGACGCTACGGCGTGGAGCTCGACCCCGCGCAGGAAGTTTGTTCGTTGTGGGGTTCGCAGGAGGGGCTGTCGCATATCGCGCTGACTTTGATTGACGACGGCGACTTAACTTTAGTTCCCGACCCATGCTATCCGATATTCGCTGACGGCGCAAAATTAGCTGGCTCAAAAATTTTCTATATGCCGCAACTT
>JAFPVP010000190.1 GCA_017412925.1 Selenomonadaceae bacterium | reverse complement strand
GATTCATTCCATAACAGTCCTTTCAGGACTATCATAAAATTTTTATCCCTTTTCGTTAAGTTAATGCCATTGCCCATTGGACAGGCTCGCCACCGCTTGTGCCGGCATTGTTAGGAATTAAACCTTCGTCCAAGAGTTGTTGTGCAGTTACCATGATAAAATCCCCCTTAAAATCAATAAGTATCTATTACACGGTAACTGTACTACAATAATGTAAGTAAGTCAATCCTGTTAAAAAAAATTTTTCAGAACAGACCACTGATAACTCCGTCAGGCGTGATGTCAATTTGTTCGGCGGCAGGGCGTTTCGGGAGTCCTGGCATCGTCATGATATTTCCGCTGAGCACAACGACAAAACCCGCGCCCGCAGAAATTTTCACTTCGCGGACTGTCACGTTGAAATCTTTAGGACGACCGAGCTTAGATGCGTCGTCGGAGAGGGAATATTGAGTTTTGGCAATGCAAATCGGAAGTCCGCCAAAGCCGAGCTGTTCAATTTCAGTGAGCTGTTTTTTAGCGGCGGGCAAGAAAGTCACGCCGTCCGCGCCGTAGATTTTTTTAGCAACCGCCAAAATTTTAAATTTAAGGCTCGTGTCGTCTGCGTAGGTGAATTTGAAATTTTTCGCGTCGTTGAAGCTGTCCTCGACCGCCTTGGCAAGGTCAATGCCACCCGCGCCGCCTTCCGCGAAAACTTTCGACCGCGCGAACCGAACATTTTTTGCCGCGCAGATTTTTTCGACGGCGGAAATTTCTTCGGCGGTATCGGTGGGGAAATCATTCAGCGCGACAATCGCAGGCAGTCCGAAGCCCTGAATATTTTCTATATGTTTTTCTAAATTCTCCAGCCCGCGCTCGACTGCCGCGACGTTCGGCTCGGAGAGATTTTTTTTGTCAATGCCGCCATGCATTTTCAGCGCGCGAATCGTGGCGACGATAACCACCGCGTCGGGTCTCAAGCCGCTCATGCGACATTTGATGTCCAAAAATTTTTCCGCGCCCAAGTCTGCGCCGAAGCCCGCCTCCGTGACGACAATATCCGCCAACTTTAAGGCGTATTTCGTCGCCATGACGGAGTTGCAACCGTGAGCTATGTTAGCGAAAGGTCCGCCGTGAATCAGCGCGGGCGTTCCCTCCAAAGTTTGAACTAAATTAGGTTTAATCGCGTCCTTCAACAACAGCGCAAGCGAGCCGGTGACTTTTAAATCGTTCGCGGTGATTGGTGCGCCGTCAACTGTGTACGCCACGATAATTTTTCCGAGCCGCGCTTTTAAATCGGCAAAATCTTTCGCGAGGCAAAGAATCGCCATCATCTCCGAGGCAACGGTTATATCAAAGCCGCTTTCGCGCGGGACACCGTTAATCCTGCCGCCCAAGCCGACGATCACATTTCTCAAGGCGCGGTCGTTCAAGTCCAAAACTCTTTTCCACACCACGCGCCGCACGTCAATTTTTAATTCGTTGCCTTGTTGCAGGTGATTATCGACAACCGCCGCCAAAAGATTGTGCGCCGTGGTTATCGCGTGGAAATCGCCCGTGAAGTGCAGATTTATATCCTCCATGGGCACGACTTGAGCGTAACCGCCGCCAGCCGCGCCGCCTTTTATCCCAAAACACGGTCCGAGACTCGGTTCGCGCAACGCCACGCAAATTTTTTTACCGAGCCGAGCAAAAGCGTCCGCCAAACCGATTGAAGTTGTAGTTTTGCCCTCGCCGGCGGGAGTTGGAGTTATCGCCGTGACTAAAATCAATTTGCCGTCGGGATTTTTTTCTATGCGGCTCCACACGTCAGCGGAGATTTTTGCTTTGAACTTCCCGTAAAATTCCAAATCGTCTTCCGTCAGTCCGAGTTTTTCCGCCGCCACAGAAATTTTTTCAACCTTCGCGCCCTGCGCAATTTCAACGTCGCTCAACAAAATAATCACTCTCCCAAAAATTTTCTTCATGATAACAAAAAAATCCGCCGTCGTAAAATTGCTACCGAAAAATTTTTCTGCTATCATTGTAAAAAATTTTTAGGGGGAAAAACTTATGACTATCATCGTAACGGGTGGCGCAGGTTTTATCGGCGCGAATTTTGTTTATTACGAGCTGAAGAATCACGCCGACGACAAAATTATTTGCCTCGACAAGCTCACCTACGCCGGCAACCTTGAAACTCTCGCCGACGCGCAAGCCAATAAAAATTTTAAATTCGTTCGCGGAGACATCGCCGACCGAGAAAATGTTTACAAACTTTTTGAGGAGGTTAAGCCGGATATTGTCGTAAACTTCGCGGCGGAAAGTCACGTCGACCGCTCGATTGAAGACCCCGAATTATTTTTGCGCACAAACATAATTGGCACGAGTGTTTTGCTCGACGCCTGCAGAAAATTTGGGATTAAACGCTTTCATCAAGTTTCAACTGACGAAGTTTACGGCGATTTGCCGCTTGACCGTCCCGATTTATTTTTCACCGAGACGACGAATTTGCACACGTCCAGCCCGTATTCTGCCAGTAAGGCGGCGGCGGATTTGCTTGTCCAAGCGTATCAGCGCACCTACAAAATCCCCGCGACAATCAGCCGTTGCTCCAACAATTACGGTCCGTTCCATTTTCCCGAAAAATTAATTCCGCTGATGATTATCAACGCGCTCCACGATAAAAAGTTGCCCGTCTACGGCAAGGGAATTAACGTGCGCGATTGGCTTTTCGTCGAGGATCACTGCGCGGCGATTGATTTGATAATTCGCAAGGGCACGGTCGGCGAGGTCTACAATATCGGCGGGCACAACGAGCGCACGAATTTGGACGTTGTCAAGACGATTTTAAAAATTTTGGGCAAGAGCGAGGATTTGATTGAATTCGTCACCGACCGCAAAGGACACGACCAACGCTACGCTATCGACCCGACGAAAATTTCTAACGAGCTGGGTTGGACGCCGCAAACGAAATTTGACGACGGCATAAAGAAAACTGTCGCGTGGTATTTGGAAAATCGCGCGTGGTGGGAAAAAATTATCAGCGGCGAGTACAAAAATTATTACGCCAAAATGTACGACAACCGTTAAGGAGAAAATTTTATGCCGAAGGAAGCAGAACTTAAACGCGAATTCCAAAAAGCCGGTTGCTACAAAGAGAGCGAGGGCGGCAACCACGAATGGTGGTTCAGCCCGATAACTGGCGAAAGATTTCAAATGGGACGCCACAATCAACAGGAAGTGCCTGTGGGAACGGAAAGAGTTCGTCGCAAGCAAGCGGGCGTTCCAAAAAAACGTTAAGGAGGAATTTTTATGAAGTACGTTTATCCCGCAATTTTCCGCAAAGATAAAGAGATGAAAGACACGTGGTGCGTTGAATTTCCTGATGTCGCGGGAGCGGCAACTTATGGTTATTCGCTTTACGAGGCGTTGGAAATGGCGGAGGACGCGCTTAACGGAATTATGGTAATGTGGGAAGATTTCAAAGCGGGCAAGTCTAATCTTCCCATGAACAACAGAATCGTCGAGCCGACGCCGATTGAACAGGTTAAAGCCGAGCCTGACGAATTTTCGACGAGCGCATTTGTCACGCTGATAAAAGCCGACACCGACGCTTACAGGAAAATGCTTGCGGAAATGGAAAAAGCCAAAACCGAAAAGCTACCGACTTCAACGAGCGGCGCGGCATGAAAAAATTTTTGCGCGGCGGCTACACGACGGGAGCCTGCGCGGCGGCGGGCGTTAAGGCGGCGTTGATTTTCATGACGGCAAAAAAAATTGTCGATAGCGTGGAGATTATTGCGCTGGACGGGACGTTGCTAAAAATTCCGATTAAAAACGTTGAAAAAATTTCTGGCGGCGTTCGTGTTGAGGTTATAAAATTTTCGGGTGACGACCCTGACATCACAAACGGCGCGGCTGTTTTCACGACGGTTAGAAAAATTTCCGGCGATGAAATTATTTTCCGCGCAGGATTGGGAGTTGGAACGATAACTAAGGCGGGACTTCAGCTACCCGTCGGCGAACCTGCGATTAATCCTGGTCCGCGCAGGTTGATTCAAAACGTCGCGGCGGAATTTAAAATCGGCGGGCTTGAAGTTGAAATTTCAATTCCTGACGGTGTTGAGCTGGCAAAAAAAACTTTGAATCCGATTCTGGGCGTGGCGGGCGGCTTGTCGATTATCGGTTCGACGGGCGTACTCCGCCCCATGAGCGAGGAAGCTTTTAAAAATTCGCTCGTACCGCAAATCGACGTTGCTAAGGCGGCGGGCTTCGACGAATTAATTTTCGTGCCGGGGAAAATTGGCGAGACAATCGCAAAAAAATTCGGCTTCCCTGACGGCGCGGTAATTCAGACGAGCAATTTTATCGGCTTCATGTTGGAGGCGGCGGCGGAACGCGGCATAAAAAAAATAATTCTGTGCGGACACCTCGGCAAGTTGATTAAAGTTGCGGCGGGAATTTTCCACACGCATAATCGCGTTGCCGACGCAAGATTGGAAACTTTAGCGGCATATTCTGCGGCGGAAGGTCTGCCCGCAACCGAAGTTCAAAAAATCCTTGACGCCAACACTACCGAGGACGCCGCGCAGAT
>JAFPVP010000189.1 GCA_017412925.1 Selenomonadaceae bacterium | reverse complement strand
TTGCAGGAAGTTTTAACGCCGCGTCGAATTCGTTGTTAGAAATAAGCGCGATAAATTCAAAAGGAAGAATGACAATGAGCACAAATTTATTTCTCGAACTCGGCGAAGATTCACCGCTTGGCCGAATCAAAACTTATTTTGACGCCCTGCAGAATTCTGCGGACGAATACCTTTTTGTTATCGACGTGAATACGGGGCAGGTTATGCTGTCGAAAAATTTCGTGCGCGATTTCAACTTCCCCGACAGCCTCGTCGAAGATTTTGCCGCACTGCTTGAGCCGTTTATCTGGCACGACGACCGCGAACTTTTGGAGTCGGCTTTTGCAGAGCTTGATTCGGCAACTCCTGGCGTCGAAATTTTTAGCGAGTTCCGTCTGCTAAATCGTCACGGCGAATACGGCTGGGTTAGCTTGCGCATGACGGCGGGCGCGGACGAATTCGGGCAGCCCGAACTTGTCGCGGGCGTGATTGCTCGCATGGACTTGAAACTCAAGGCGGACTATGTGACGGGGCTTTTAAATCGCAACGCCTTCTACGTCGACTTGATGAAGGAGCTAAACAGTTCGCCCGACGCGCGCGGCGCGGTGGTTTTTGTCGGGCTTGATAATTTCCAACTCATAACCGAAACTTACGGCTACGAATTCGGCGACAACGCTTTAAAACAGCTCGCGCAGGACATCACAAACATTTTGCCGCCCGACATTCGCCTTTACAAGCTCGATAATGACATGTTCGCCTTTTACGTCTCGGACGTTTATCCCGAAGAACTTGAAATTATTTTCTCCAGCATTCAGCTTTGCATGCGCGAAATCCGCAACGTCGAAGATACGATTTTCTGCACGGCTTCGGGCGGCGCGGCGTTCTATCCCGATGACGCCGACGACGTGATTAATTTGACGCGCTACGCCGAAGTTGCCCTCGAATTCGCCCGTCAAAAAGGCAAAGACCAAATTGCTTTCTTCAACAGCGATTATTACGAGCGTTGGCGTTACGATATTGGCATGCAGAACTTGATGCAGAATTCGATTGCCCGCGGTTGCGAAGATTTCTTCCTTTGCTATCAACCGCAGGTCAACGCGCACACCGGCGAGCTTGTCGGCGCGGAGGCTCTCCTTCGCTGGTACGACAGGGACGGCTCCGTTGTCGCGCCCATGCAGTTTATCCCCCTGCTTGAACGTTCCCGCATGATTATTCCCGTCGGGCACTGGATTATAGAAAACGCCGTTAAAACCGCTAAGCAGTGGCACCAATTCATGCCGAACTTTGAAATCAGCGTAAACATTTCCCTTTATCAGCTAGAAGAGCACATGTTCTACGATTTTGTCAAGGATTGTATCGACCGCTATCAAATCGACCCGCGCACGCTGGTCTTTGAGCTAACAGAGAGCAATAAAGTTTACGATTGGGATTTTGTCAACAAACAGTTCCAAGCTTTCCACGAGCTGGGCATTAAAATCGCAATGGACGATTTCGGCATGGGCTACGCAAACCTCGCCTTCTTGAAAAATTTCCGTTGCAACCAAGTTAAAATTGACCGCTTCTTTGTCGAGGACATCGTCAACAGCGAATATGACCGCGAAATTATCAAGCACGTTATAATGATGTGCCACGCGGTCGGCATGGAAGTTGTTATCGAGGGCGTCGAGGACGAGGCAACGTATATCTTCTTGCGCGACGTGTGCAACGCTGACATCATTCAAGGTTTCTACTTCGGCTATCCCGAAACGGAAGACGTTTTTGTTAAACGCTTCAATCAGTAGGACGGAGGATTTATTATGAAGTTTAAGAATTTGGCGGCTGTCATCTGCGGCGCGGTGCTTTTAAGTTCCTCGCTTTGTTTTGCGGCTGTCGACGGTGGACAAATCGCGCTCGGAAAAATTTTCCCTGGCATGAACGCGACTGATTTAATTAACGCTTTCGGACAACCCACTTACCGCGACGGCGACGATTGGACTTATCAAAATTTCAAGGTCGAAGTCGAGAACGGTATCGTCGAAAAAGTTTCCACGAACAGTGAAATGATTACCACTCCAAACGGCGTGCGCGTCGGGCAGGCGGCGGAGACTTTAAACTCAACCTTCGGCGCGGCGGATAAAGTTGACCGCGATTACAACGACACCGAGTACGAATACTACAGCACCGACCGCACCAAGAAGATTGAATTCAAAGTTGTCAACGGCGTCATCGCGAAAATTACCTGCAAGATTAACGATTAACATATTTAAACGCAAAAAGGAGCCCGTCGCTTGACGAGCTCCATTTTTTTATTCAACGTTCAAAGTTGCGGAAATAATTTCTCCGGAGAAGCCGCGAGCCGCTAAAAATTGCCACGCCTTAACCTTGTCGAAAGTTTTGCCGTGAAATTTTTTCGTAAGTAAATTTTCAGCCGTGAGCCGTTCGTGTTCGTCCGAATCATCAGGGATAAGCTGTTCGATAAAATCTTTGTCGAAGCCGCGCTGAATCAACTTTACGACAATTTGACGGACGCTCAACTTGCCCTCCGAATAAAGATTTTCAAACTGCCGCCGACAAGCCTCCTCGTCATTCAGATAATTATATTTCTTCAGCTTGGCAATCGCCTCGTCGACCTGCGCCGCGTCGTATTTTCGAGCCAACAATTTCTGCCGCAATATCGCCGCGCTCTGTTCTTGATTCGCCAGCAAATCCGTTGCCTTCGCCAGCGCGGATTTTTTTTGTTTAATCATCGCCGGCAAACTCTTCCGCGTCGTCAGCTTCTTCAGGTTCATCAGAACTAATCGGGCTTATCGACTCCAACATTGCGTCACGAACTTTGGTTTCAATTTCCGCCGCAATATCGGGGTGTTCGCTTAAAAATTTCTTCGCGTTCTCTCTGCCTTGACCGAGCCGCTCGCCGTTGTAGGAGAAATACGCGCCCGATTTGTTGATAATTTCAAAGGCGGCTCCCATGTCGACGATACTGCCGATTCGCGAATAGCCCTCGCCGTAAATCAAATCGAATTCGGCGGTGCGGAACGGCGGCGCAACTTTATTTTTTGCAACTTTAATCTTGACGCGATTGCCGATGACCTCCGAGCCCTGCTTAATCGGCTCGCCCTTGCGAACTTCCAAACGAACCGACGAATAAAATTTCAAGGCGCGTCCGCCCGTCGTGGTTTCAGGGTTGCCGAACATTATTCCGACTTTCTCGCGAACCTGATTGATGAAAACCGCGATTGTATCCGTCTTGCCGATAACGCCCGCCAATTTGCGCATAGCCTTGCTCATCATTCGCGCGTGCAGTCCGACGCTGGCGTCGCCCATGTCGCCGTCGATTTCGGATTTGGGAACGAGCGCGGCGACCGAATCAATAACGACGATGTCAATCGCAGCAGAGCGAATCAGCGTTTCGGCAATGTCAAGCCCTTGTTCGCCGGTGTCTGGTTGGGCGAGGATAAGATTGTCCACGTCGACGCCTAGCCGTTTTGCATAAACGGGGTCGAGGGCGTGTTCCGCGTCGATAAAGGCAGCCGTGCCGCCTTGGCGTTGAACTTCGGCTATCATGTGCAAGGTAACTGTCGTCTTGCCGCCGGCTTCCGGTCCGTAAATTTCCGTTATCCTGCCGCGTGGCAGTCCGCCGATTCCCAGCGCAATATCCAGCGGCAAAATTCCCGTCGAGACTGCTTTAACGTCCTTGCGAGCTGTGTCGTCGCCGAGCCGCATGATTGAGCCCTTACCGAATTGCTTTTCGATTTGTTTCATCGCCGCCGCCAACGCTTCTTTTTTATCCATGGTTGCTCTCCTTTGTTCATGTCGAAATAAAAGTTTCTTGACTAATTGAATTGTAACACGCACAAAACACATTGGCAATAATCGATGGCGGTGCCAGATTTTTTGTGCGGAGGTTGAGAAAGATTTTTTGCTTGGGTATAATTGCTGGAGAAAATTTTTTGCGAGGACATGACATGGAACTTTACAGGTACAGGACGATTAAGAGCGCGTTGCGTGAACTCGACGACGGAGCATTTTATTTCGCGGAGCCAAATGAACTAAACGACCCGATTGAAGGCTACTTGAAAATTTTTTGGCGGGGCGATGTGCCGGCGTGGGAAGGCTTACTGAAAAATTTTTTCTGCAGCCTGTTTTATAACTTGCAAACGTATCTGCTGATGTCGAATCGTTATCAAACTGCCGCGCAGGAAAATTTTTTTAGCGACTTGTCGAACAGAACGTTGCTGTTTAATCTCTACCAATTCGATAAGTCGCCGATGAGTAAAATTTTTGAGGAGCTTAGCGAAAAATTTTGGGCGGAGGAAATTGTGCGGCAAGTCGTCGAATTCTACGGCAACGATAAAGTTAAATGCTACAGCCGCGAACTGGAATTTATTTTCCGCACGGTGATTGACGCCGCGTTTATAATTTGTGTAAAGAAATGTAAAAGTCTCGGCTTGATTCACGAAGACTTCGACGAAAATTTTTTCGACGTGGCTTATGAAATTTCGTTCGCGGAGCTGAAAAGCTTAAGTAACGCCGCTCGCAAGCAGAAAATTGACGAGCTGGAAAATCTGAACTGCGACATGATGGAATCGGGCTTGCTCGCGCTGAAGCTGAATCTCCGCTCGTCCGATATGAATTACAAATTCAAGCAACACATGCTTTGGCTCCGATTTATTTTCCCGCGCAACTACGTCGACCAGCTCAAGGAAATTATGTATCCCAAAGGCTACGTCGTTTGTTTTTCCGACACGCCGACAAATTCTGCCATGTGGGGCAACTACGCCGACAATCACAGAGGAATTTGTTTCGTCTATCAAACGGAGAATATTGACGGGCGCGACTGCATAACCTTTGCTGCGAAATCTTTGGAAGTCAAGCCGATAAAGTACAAAGAGCAAATCATTGAGCGGAATTTTTTCGACACGCTTAGGCATTTGAATTTTATCCGCGTGGAAGATTGGCTGACTGGTAGCGGCGGCGTTAAAAGTTATAAACTCGACGGCGGCGCGGTGGCTGACGAATACGACGACATTTATCAGGAAAAATTTTATCGGAAGATGACGGATTGGTATCACGAGCGCGAGTACAGAATTTTTTTGCCGGATAAATTTCATCGTTATGACGACAAGTTTACGCGCAGATTGCGATACAGTTTAAACACGCTGACGGGAATTATTTTCGGGATAAGGACAAAGTTCGACGACAAAATTAAATTGCTCCAAAAACTCGAACGGCTCGGAAAAAATATCGGCAACTTTGAATTTTTTCAAGCCGAATACGACGACGAGACGCAATTAATTTCCGTTCGCGAAAAATCTTTGCTGACGAAAATCACTTGAAACGAGGTGCGACTTATGGAACTGGCAACAATTTTTTTAATCTGGCTGGCAGTCACGATTCTCGACAACATGGTCAAGCGCAAAAAAAGACGGCTCCCGCCGCCGCAAAACGATTCGCCCGACTTCGATATACCGACGTTGCCCGGCGATCCGAATTTTCCTGGCGAGGAAGTCCCGATTTTTATCGAAAGTCCCCGGCAAGTGGAAGTTCGCACAAAAAATTCTCCGCCGCGCCAGAAAAAAATTTCCGCGCAGGAAGTTCGCGAGGCGGAGGAGACAAACGAGCTGAACTTGAACTTGACGCCGGCAACTGTCATGAATGCACTTGTCCTAAACGAAATTTTGGACAAGCCTAAGGCACTGCGACGGCGGCGTTTCTGAAAAATTCTCCGCCGCGCAGAAAAAATACACGGTACGCCGACCGTCACTGTAATCGCGACGAACTCCCTTTAACCTTAGCCTCCAATCGCTCGCGCAAAAGTTTTTTGAAGTCGTCTGCGCCCGTTTGGAATTTAACTTCGACGCTGATGACGTAAATGGGAATGTTCCAATTTACCTTGGCGACTTCGTCGGGAATTTTAACGGCGTCCTTCTCCGTGACGATAATCATCTCCGCCGCGAACGAATCAGCTTGCCGCAAAATGTCTTCCATCTCCATAATCGTGTAGTCGTGGTGGTCGGGGTAGCGCAAACTCGAAATAATTTCCGCGCCCAAATCTCTGAGCGTGCGTTCAAATGACGCGGGATTTCCAATCGCAGACACCGCCATAACTTTGCGCCCGCTGATAATTTCGACGCTGACGCCTTCGCCCGCCAAATCAATCGACCACTCGGCAAGCGGAATCAGGCAGCGCGGCTCGTGAATACTTTCGACAAGGAGCGCGGCGGAATTGTATTTGCGGACGGTTTGACGAATCAAATCGCAGGAGCCTTCGCCCGCCTGGTCAACTTTAGTCATCAAGCAAACATCTGCGCGGCTGATATGGGAAATTGATTCGCGCAAAGTTCCGCGCGGGAGCAAATGCCCGTTGCCGAAGATAGACACCGCGTCAATCAGCAAAATATCCAAGTCGCGGATAACTTGCCAATGCTGATAACCGTCGTCGAGAATGACAACTTCCGCGCCGAAATGTTCAATGGCGTATTGCCCCGTGACAGCCCGCCGCGCCCCGATTAGAACAGGGACGTTGGGCAAATGTTTGGCGAGCATGTAAGCTTCGTCGCCCGCCTCCGTCGCGTTCATGTTTAAATTTTTTCCGTCGCTGACGATTCCAACTTCGCCGTAAAATTTCGCGCGATAGCCACGATTCAAAATCACGACGCGATAGCCCATGTCACGAATTTCTTTAGCCAGCCGTTGAGCCGTGGGAGTTTTGCCCGTGCCGCCGACCGTGATATTGCCCAAACTTATCACGAAACAATTTAGTCGCTCTTTGCCCGAAAAGCCCAGCTGATAGCCGAGCAAGCGTAGATTGACCAGCCCTTTATAAATCAGCGAGCCGAGATACAAAATAAAAATTATCAGCGGCGTGAACGCTCCGCGAACTTCCTCGTCGTGAATCAGCTTCAAAAAATATGTTTGGACGTTCTCAATTTTTTCCGTCGTGCGGAGGCGGCGGGCAATTTCTTTAGCTTCGTACTCGGTGAGCATTTGCCGTAAAAGTACAGCCGATTTACGGGACGCGCCGCGGTTTTCGTGGACAATCTTAATCGTCTCTTCCTCAAGGCGGCGGCGTTCTTCGGGTTCGTCAAAAAGTTTTTTCGCCTGCGCGGCGAGTTCTTCGGCGTCGTTTACGGTTATGCAGGCGTTGCGGTTTTTAAAGAGCGCGTGCAAGTCCTTGAAATTTTCCATGTGGTGCCCGACGATTATAGCTTTGCCGTGCGCCGCTGGTTCCAAAATATTATGCCCGCCGTGCGAAACCAAACTGCCGCCGACGTAAATCACGTTGCCGACGCTGTAAACTTGCCCAAGTTCGCCGATTGTGTCAAGGATAATTATGTCTTCGTTAGCGGGCGGACGTTTCTGGAGCTCGGTGCGCGTGCCGACGGAAAAACCTGCCGCCTTGCACAGCGCGACTACTTCACGGGTGCGCAAAAGTTCACGCGGAGCAATCACGAGCCGCGCCTTGGGGTGATTTTCGCGAATTGCTTTAAAAGCTTTGAGAACAAAATTTTCCTCGCCGCGATGAGTTGAGCCAGCCAAAAAAATTTCCGTTGCGTCCGTCAAGCCCATGTCCGACAAAATTTTTTCGCGCTGAGCGTCAGTCACGTCCGTGTAAGTTTGGTCGAATTTCGTGTTGCCCGTGATAGTTACGAGTTCTTCGGGCGCGCCGAGTTGCTTGACATAACCCGCGTCGACGGGCGACGCCATGGCAAAAAGTTTCACCGTGGAAATCATGTCGCGCAGGATTGAAAACATGTACTTGTAACGCTTAACGCTCTTTTCGGAAATGCGCCCGTTGACCATCATAACCGGCACGTGATTTTCCCGCGCCGCTTTTAAAAAGTTTGGCCAAAGTTCCGTCTCGACGTTGAGAAAAACGCGCGGAAAAATTCTGCGGAAGACCGACGCTGACACGAACGGCAAATCCAGCGGAAAATAAATTATGCTGTCCGCGTCCTTGATGATTCGGTTCGCCATTTCGTAGCCCGAAGTCGTCACGACCGAAACTAAAATCGGCGACTTGGGAAATTCGCGGCGGAATTCTTTTATCAGCGGGCTTGTCGCTACGATTTCCCCGACCGACGCCGCGTGCACCCAGATACAATTTTTTTTCGCCACGGGGTCAAGTGCGCCCTTCGGGAAAAATCCAAAGCTCTGTTTGATTCGCTCCACGAAGCCGCGCTCACGTATCGAACGAATCATGAACACCGGAATAATTAGAATCACGACGAGTATCGCCGCGAGATTGTAAAGTACTTGCAATGAATGCGCTCCTCTTTATAAAAAATTTTTCAGCTGTCCCATTCGCAGACGAAACCGGAATTTTCAATGTTAAAGAAAGGATATTTACCTGCAGTGTTGCCCAGTTTTGCCACATCATTCCACATGCCGTTAATCCCTTGATACTTATAGATTGTAATTATATCTTCGTCGCCAAAACCGTTGTTGGGTTCGCCATTAGCCCAGTTGGAATAGGAAAATTCTTCGCCAGTAATCCAAATAAAATCGCCTGCGGAATTCCTGACGCCGCCCGTCCAATAGTAACCTTTCGTTCCGCGACTGACTATCAAGTCTTGTACAAAGGCTTGCTCCACGCCCGAAGTTATAGTTACCAAATGACCGCCGAGGGATTCGCAATAAGCTTTGGCGTCCGTCCAAGTGAGCCCCGTGTCGATAACTTTGTATCTGTGACCGTTGTAGTTGAATTTTACGGCGTCGACAGGAATATTCACATTTCCATGAGAGTTAATGAAGTCGTCAATATTCTGTTTCAACTCGTCGCTGTCGATTATCACCGTGACCGTCACGAAAACTTGGATGGCGTCGTTGACCAAAGTTTTCTCTATCTGCGTGTCCGTGATTTTCAAAACTCCTGCTGTCATCGTTACAATATCATCTTCGACAAGTTCAAAGTCGCGGAGTTCGGAACGGCTCCTTATATAGACGCCGGCTTTTTCGCGAGCGTTCCTTAGCGCGTAAGTCTTCGCCCGTTCGATAATTTGTTCCTGTGTTTCGGCTTCGCTCATCGTTGCTTTGCCCTCGCCGGTATAAGTTTCCGTTTCAGCGTTGACAGTAGAAGTGACGAGCAAACTCATCATCAACGCGATTAGAAATTGTTTCATGAATCCGCACCTCTCGCAGAAAATTTTGTTGATTATATCACAGCGTAAAAAAAAAATCTGCCGCGCTTAACGGCAGACAAAATTTTTTTAATCGGTTCGCGCGGCCTTCATCGCCAACTTGTTTTCGTACATAAGCTTATCGGCTCGCTTAAAAACTTCGTCCGCAGTTCTATCTTTGCCAGATTCGTAAAAAGCTAAGCCCGCCGCCGCCGAAACTTTTTCCCACGGCTCAAGCAGGGCATTGGAATTTTTCCGCGCCATCTCCGCTTTGAATTGCTCCACAAAATATTTGCACAGAGAAACTTTTTCGCCTTCAATCACAACGACGAATTCATCGCCGCCAATCCTATAAACGTGCTCCTCGCCGAAGACCGAACAAATTAATTTGCTCGCGTTCAAAAGGTAAGTATTGCCGTGCTCGTGACCGTAGGTGTCGTTAATTCGCTTTAAAAAGTTCACGTCGACCATAACTATACAAAACTGCGCGCCGCCCGCAGAAATTTTTTCGTCAAGCCGAGCCGTCATCTCGTCGTAGGCGGCTTTATTTTTTATGCCCGTCAACGAATCTTTGTGCGCCAATTCGTCCATCTCCGCGACTTGCCTTTTCGCCCGCCGCAATTTCTCAAAATAATTCATAGCGTCTTGTGTCGTCTTAACCAGCGCGTGATATAAATTTTCTATCTCGTCGCCCGTGTGGATTTTCAAGTTTTTAATTTGCTCAAGACTTTTAACGCAGAACTCGCTGCCGTCGTAAGCAAAATTTTTCGCGCAATAGGACATCGTGTTGACGGGCAAGATAACGTTGTTTTCGACGAAGCGCAGACCGATAACGAACACGAACACGAAGCAACCAGAGAACAGCGCGAGCACTTTGGCGGTAAAAGTTCTGCCATAATCGGAAATCAAATCCAGCGACATTTCAATCACGACGTAGCATTGAGCCTTGCCCGCCGCGTCGTAGACGGGCTTGTAAATCGTCAGGCGGTCGTCGGCGATAATCGGCGGAATCGGTTTGCTCGCGAGTAAGTCGTCACGATAGATTAAAATTTTTTCGTCGGAGATAGCGTCCTCCGCTTTGTAAATGCCGAGATATTTCACGTCGGGGTTGCTGTTCTTTATGCTGAGAAGATTTTCTTTGGAGGCGTCAAGATTCGCAATGTCAATTTGGTCAGCGGCAATCGTAGCAAGTCCGTCGCCGATTTTTATTTGCACGCCAACGCAAGCTTGCTCGAAAATTCTGTAGCTGATTGACGCAATCGACGCCGCGATAAAAAGCGAACTCAACATCAATATCAAAAGAACTTTCACGCGCAGTGATGACTTCGGACATTTGTGCCCGTAGAGCGCATGTTTCATTTCTTTGGTAAGCGGCGATTGTTTTTGTCCCAGCCCGCGAAAAACTTCTTTAACCCGCGCAGGCATGAACTTCAACAACACGAACGCCGCTATAAGCGTTAAACTCTTGTCGCCCAGCTCCTTTAGAAAAATCGTCGTGAAGTTCATTTGAATTTCGCTTAGGGCTTGGACGACGCCCGTGCAGAATAAAAATTTCCCGATGACTGCGCTCAAAATCGCCGCAACCAATGTAAGCGCAGGGATTGCCGTTAGCGTCTTTAAAAAATTTTGGAAGACGCCGCGTCGCGCAAGAAACGTCGTGTAAATCGCAACGAAAATGCTGACCGAGCAATAATACATTTCTGATTCGTCGGCGAACGAGGCAAAAAAATGCGTCGCGAATCCCACGACAATTCCCGGCACGTAGCCGCTCATCATTGCGATTAAAACTGTGCCGACGGTGTCTAAGTACAAAGGCAACTCAAAATGCCGCGCCACGAACGCCCCGCATAAATTCAAAACGATTGCCGCCCCGCATATTAGAATCGGTGACGGCGAATTATTTTTTTCCATATCAATTAATCCTCGCGGCTTTCATCGCCAATTTGTTTTCGTACATGAGTTTATCCGCCCGCTTAAAAACTTCGTCCGCAGTTTTATCTTCGGCGGGTTCGTAGTAAGCCACGCCCACCGCCGCCGAAATTTTTTCCCACGGCTCAAGCAGGGCGTTGGAATTTTTCCGCTCCATCTCGAATTTGAATTGCGCCACAAAATATTTGCACAGAGAAACTTTCTCGCCCTCAATCACAACGACGAATTCGTCGCCGCCAATACGATAAACGTGTTTCTCGCCGAAGACCGCGCAAACCAATTTGCAGGCGTTCCTAAGATAATCGTTGCCGCGCTCGTGCCCGTAGGTGTCGTTGACGCGCTTTAAAAAGTTCACGTCGACCATCACGATACAAAATTCCGCCGCGCCCGCAGAAATTTTTTTGTCAATGGCGTCAGTCAATTCCGCGTAGGCAGTTTTATTTTTAACGCCGGTCAGCGAATCCTTGTGCGCGATTTCGTCCATGGCGAAAAATTTAACGCGCATGTCAGCGACTTTCGTCTTGGCTATATGCAGGTGCTCCAAATATCGCAAAATATTTTCCGTCGTCCGCAACAGTGCTTGATATAAATTTTCTATCTCGTCGCCCGTGCGTATCTTCAAACTTCTAATCAGTTCAATGTGCTTTTCACGAGCCGCCGCGTCGTCGTAGGAGAAATGCCGCGCGCAATAAGCCATGGTGTTGACGGGCAGGATAATATTGTTCTCAATAAACCAAAGCCCGATAGAAAAGATAACCGTAAAGCAACCTATGAACAGCACGAGCAACTTGATTATGAAGCCGTGAGCGTATTCTGCCAGCGGATCCAAGGAAAAATCAATCGCCACGTAGCATTGACAGACGCCCTCCGCGTCGTAGAGCGGCTTGTAAATCGTGAGCAAATAGCCGTATTCGTCGTCGGAGATAATCGGCGGAATGGGTCTGCCCGCCAACAAGTCGTCTTTGTAGGGCAGAACATCATCATCGAATTCAATGACCTCGCCCGGCTTGTCGGCTTCAATCATCGCCGTGTTCAAGTCGAATACAACGTGGCAGCCGTCCTCCGAAAATCTGTAGACGTAAAGATATTTTACATCGGGGCTACTGTTTTTTATGGAGTAAAGTTTTTCCTCAACCGCTTTGTAGTCTTCGGATTGACGCCCCAAAGCCATGTACTCGCCGATACGGTAAGGGTTAATCTCGCTAAGGATAACCGCGTCCATGCTGTCAACAGATTTTATGCGGTCGCTGACAGCGGCGTCTTTGAAGAGCAAGTAGCTGATAAACGCAACGGAAAATGAAACTAAAAAAGAACTCAACATCAGCATGAGGAGCAACTTGGTGCGCAGTGACGAGGACAGATAATTTTCCTTGCCGATGCCTTGCTTCATTTCTTCGGACAGCGGAGCTTGCCGCCGCCCCAGAGTACGGAAATATTTTTTTATCTGCGCGGGCGTGAATTTCAATAGGAAAAAGACAAAGAGAATCGAAATTGCTTTATCGAAAAGTTCGCTCCAGAAATTATCCGCGAAGTTCAAATTAAATTCTTCGACGGAGGCAAGGAAACTCGCCGAGTTCAAAAAACTTTCTATGACCAGCGAACAGCCGCCCGTAAAAAGCGTCAGTAGCGGGATAAGTAGAAGCGTTTTTCTTAAGCTGTCAAAGAAACCTTTCCGCGCAAAAAATGTCGAGAAAATTGCAATGAGTATGCTGACGGAGGCGAAATACATTTGGAAAGAATCGAACGGAGCCTTCAAAAGATTGGTTAGGAAACCGACCACGATACCAGGCATGTAACTTCCCAGAGCCGCGACAAAAATTGTGCCGCTCGTGTCGAAGAAAAAAGGCAGATTAAAAGTTTTGACGACGAAGGAGCCGCCCAAGTTCAAAAGTAACCCCGCCAAGCAAATGGAAAGGGCTTTTTCGACAGATATGGAACTCATCCCCCTTGAAAAATTTCTTTGATTATAACACAAAAAAATTCGGCGGATTCAACGGCGGCAAAAAATTTTATTGAGGTGATTGATTTGTTTAAGAGAGTATTTCTGATAGTTTTGGACAGCTGCGGAATCGGCGGAGCGGCTGATGCAAAAGATTTTGGCGACGACAACCCTAACACTTTGCAGACAATCTCCGCGTCGAAAAAATTTCACACGCCAAATCTTGCGCGGCTCGGTCTTTTCAATATTGACGGCATAAATTTTTATCGGCGTGAAAAAAATCCGCGCGGTGCGTTCGGTCGAGTGATTGAGGCGTCGACGGGCAAGGACACGACGATTGGTCATTGGGAAATTGCCGGAATAATTTCTGCGCGCTCGTTGCCGACTTACCCTGACGGTTTCCCGCCCGAAGTCATCAGCGAGCTTGAAAAAAATTTCGGCAGGAAGATTCTTTGCAACAAGCCGTATTCTGGCACGCAAGTCATTCACGACTACGGACAGGTTCACGAGGCGACGGGCGATTTAATCGTCTACACGTCGGCTGATAGCGTCCTGCAAATCGCCGCGCACGAAAAAATTGTTCCCGTCGACGAGCTGTATAATTTCTGCAAGATTGCCCGCGAAATTTCTGATGTCGGGAGAATTATCGCGCGCCCGTTCATCGGAGAATTCCCGAATTATGAACGCACGCCGCGCCGCCATGATTTTTCATTGAAGCCGCCCGCCGAAACGATTTTGGACGCGCTCAACAAAAAAAATCTCGCGACGATCGGCGTCGGCAAGATTCAAGATATTTTCGCGGGGCAAGGGATAAATCGCTCGCTCGGCGTCAACGAAAACAATTCGGACGGCATGAACAAAACTTTGCGCGTCATGGACGAAGATTTTCGCGGACTGTGCTTTGTGAATTTGGTTGATTTCGATATGAAGTTCGGACACCGCCGCGACGTTGACGGCTACGCGCAAGCCATGACGACCTTTGACGCGGAGCTGGGCGAATTTTTATCCAAGATGCGCGGCGACGATTTGTTGATGATAACCGCCGACCACGGCTGCGACCCCGCCGCCGCCGGCACTGATCACACTCGCGAAAATGTTCCGCTGATAGTTTACGGCTCAAAAGTCCGCGCAGGCGTCAACCTCGGCACGCTCAAAACTTTTTCTGACATTGCCGCGACTATTGCTGAAATTTTTTCCGTCGACCTTGAAACGCGCGGCAAAAGTTTTATTGCCAGCCTATAAAAGTGCACGAGATTTATTTCTGAAAATTTTTCATAAAGCAAAAAATTCGCCGTTACAATACCCCCCCCCAGTTATATTGATTGCGATTATATTATAAACTTTGTCGCTGTAATGAGGGAGGGGATTTTATGTGGAGAAAATTTTTGGGAAATGTAATGCGGCAACTTTTATTCGGCGGGCTAATCTTGATGAGTATTTTCAGCGTCGCCGAAGCAAAGGACTTGCCCGAAATCGTCTGGTCGCGTGATATTTACACGATGACGGTTGCAGACGATTATCAAAATGCGCAAAGAAGGCGCAACTATCAACTTTTGAACGCTGGAACCGCCGCAGAGCAAAAAGCTAATCGCGAAATAATTGCCAAAGCTATCGCCGACAAACTCACTGAACAGAAAGACAAATTGCCGTTCAAGTTGAAGATGACGCTTGATACAGAAAATCTTTCCGAGCGCAATTTTGAACTAAACGATTCGGCAATGAGTGAGCCGATTGCCTTGGTGCCAATCGTCGTGACGGATTATTCGATTGATAAAACTTACGTCATTAATAATCAAGTTTATCACAAATACATAATCGTTTCGGCGATAGACATTGCCTTTTGCGGCGAAGATGACGAGAGCGGCGCGTTGACTATTCTAAGCAACATTCCGCTCCATTTTTACGAGTCGATTCCGCTGTCTAATGCAATTAGCGACATGACCGAGAAAAGTCAAGTGGAGCTTGCCGGAATTTATGCGAACTTTACGGCGAACATGATTAAGAAGCATTTGGATTTCACGAAGGCGGGCAAAGTCGTCAAAGGGCTGGCGGACAAAGAATATCGCGTTGAAACTTATCGCGTGGAAAATGTTTCCTACAGTTCGGAGAAAGCTCGCGGCGTTCTGGGCATGAACAAATTAATGCAACGCATTGCCGGCAATGTTTTCACGAGCGATTTCGCCGCGCACACGGGCAAGATTGTCTACCCGATGATTTTGGAAGGCGATACCTCCAGCTGGACGACTGACGCCACGCAAGGTTTTTACGTCGCAAAAATGAACACGTCGCACTCCGGCGAAAAAAATATCCGTATGCCGACCAAAGTTGACCACAAAATTTATCTTGACGTGACGGGCGCGGGCAGCAAGGAAATCGAGACGAAATACACCTCCGACATTAACGGTTTCAAAGCGTATCGTCTTTGGATGAAGAGCAACGTCGGCGGCAAAGTTATCGAAGTCACAAACGACATCACGGAAGAATTTCTCAAGACAAATTCCGTCGCCAACAAAATTATAAAGGACGAGCAAGAAATTTTTGGCGGGCTGATGATTGGTGCGGCAGTTAAATCGGCGGCGGCGCAGGCAGGAAAGAAGGTTAAGTAGATGAAAAATTTTCTGGCTGGAATTTTTTTGCTGACGTTTGCAATCTGCACAATCGGTTTAATTTCGCCGGCTGAAGCTTTTGTGGTCAAAGGTTTTGCTCCGATAATCAACGGCGACATTGACGGCGCAAAAAGAGAGGCTCGCAAGCAGGCAATGCGCGAGGGCGTCGAGAAGGTGGCGGGCGTCAAAGTGACGAGCACGACGGAAGTTGCAAATTTTGCCGTCGTCAAAGATGAAATTGTTTTGAAGTCGGACGGCTACATAACGATAAATCGCGTCATTTCGGAGGAGGCGCGCGGTGATATTTTCTTTGTCGAGCTTGATATTGAGGCAAGTGCCGAACGGATTCGCCAATTTGCACAGGATTTAAAATCTCAGCTTGATGCCAACGTAAATGACTCCAATTCTCGCGGCGGAATTATGACTGCCGTAATAGAAAAAAATCGCGGCGTATACAACTACAGTCCCGAATTCGGCGACTACTTGAACGCGAAATTAAAATTTGTGGGCTTGCGTGCCGTGACAAATGACAACGTCGTCGATTACTTGACTAAAAATTACTCCGACCCTGACGTCAGAATAAAAGCTAGGGCGATTGCCAAAGAAAACCGTGAAATTGAGAACGCCCTTCTGCGCGGCGTGTTGGACGTTGAATCGGTAAAAAAATCGGGCGGTGTGTATGAGGCTGTCGTCAACGCTTCCTTTGAATTAATCGGCTTGGATTCGAGCGAAGTCGACGTTTACAGCAAACACGTTAAGGGCGTCGCCGCCACCGAAAACGAAGCAATTTTTAACGCAAAAGAAAATGCCACTCGCGAGGCAATGGAGTCTTTGGCAAAGCAAGCCCTTGAGACCGTCCAAAATGAAACTCGCGGCGGCTACATAAATATAAAAACTTCCGTCGTTATCGGCAACGTCACGAATTATCAAGCGCAATATCCGCTGATTAAGGCGGGGCTTGACAAGGCGCAATGCAAAATAATCCGCATGACGCGCCCGAATGCAACAACTTTGGCGTTCTTTATTTCGACGGATTCTTATTCAAATATTGGCGAATTGCAGGAAGCTCTTCTGAGTTCAATTTCCGGAATTCAACCGGGCATCAATCCCAGCGGCGAACTCGGCGCGACCAAAATTCATCTCTCGTTTTAAGGTGACGATATGAAAAATTTTTTTTGTAAACTCTTGATTTTATTGGCGGTAATTTTTCTCGCGCAAAGTTTTTCGGCGAACGTTTATGCTGCTACTCCGCGCGGTATACCTTCGGGCGGCAAAGGTGCAACCGAGGCGGCGGCGATTGAGGACATGAAACTTTCGACGATTAAGCGCGTCTTGGCGCAAATCACCGAACGCAGCGACGACCCCGCCTCGCCCTATCAACAGCTGATTAAACTTTACAACAGCTTTATTGACAAAGTTCACGTGGAAAAGCGCGGCAAAAATTCTTCGGGCGCGTTCGTCACGGGCAGAGTTGAAATTAAATATGCGGACATTCAACTCGCCCTCGGTCAGCTCGTCAAAATTTTCCACGCCAATGACGTCACCCGCGAAGTTTATGTTTTCGTTCGATTCGTCGGCAACGTGACGGAGGAGCAACTTCGCAGTGCCGAAAACGTCATACTTCAACGGTACTTGACGCGGCTTAAGGAAAATAAATTTGTTGTCGCCAACGCCGACGAAGTTATCGGGCAACTCAATCAAACGCGCTCCATGGACTTTAACCAATTCGTCGCGTTCGTCAAGCAGAAGACTAAAGAGAATCCCGAAATTTGCACGGCTATTGTCGGCGAAATAAGGATGGCAAAGGAATTGGAGCACGCGGACGGCGTTACGATGTCTTGCGAAATGGAAATTCACTCGCTGGACTGCTTGAACAATTTCACGATTATTGAGGACTACGACGGCAGCGAGGTTTTGAGCGTTCCGAGCATGGATGTAAATCGCTACGGCATGTTCCTCTTTGAAAAGGCAGCGGTCACGTCCTCTAAATCGATTACCGACAGTTTGGTTAAATATTGGGCGCAAAAATAATTTTTCATGCGGATATTACGGCTTCGGTCGAGTATCAGTAAATTTATCTTTCGTGTTAAATGATAGGAGGAATGGTTATGAAGAAGTTTTTTAAAAAAGTGGCGGCTACTGCTGTCATTTTGGGCGTTATCGGTGGCGGTGTAAGTGCTCCGACGGCGGAGGCATTTAATTTGGGGCAATTTGCCAGCAGTCTGCTCGGTGTAGCCGGTGGAGACATAAACACTGCCAACAAGAGAATGCTTGAAAATTTTTACTATTCGACGGCATTGCTCGCCAGTGCTTACGCGAATGTTAAAGTTGCAACCGACGACAGCATTGCCAACAAAAATTTGATTACGCAAGAACAAGCTGTGAAGTCCGCCGTAAAAACTTCCGATGCCGGTCTTAATATGAAAAACGGTGCCAAACAAAATAAAGATGACGCCGAAAATGTTAAGAAATATTTATCGGATGCGTTGGCTTCTGGCGACGAGGAAAAACTTAAGCAAATCGACGAATTCATAAAGACTGCCAACAATCAACGTGTGCTTTCCGATGTTATGGCGGGCGTCTCCTACACTCAAATTGGATTTATCACGGCGGCGCAACTTAAAAGCGTGGCGTCCGGCAATGTCGTCGAAGGTATAGGCAACATTATAGCTATTGCTCAAGAAACTGACACTCTGCTGAAAATTCGTAATGAACTCTCTAAATCTTTGAAGACAGCAACCGAAGAATATCGCAAGGCGCGTGGTATAAAAGATCCGAGCAAGAAAGAATCTAAAGCGGCGGCGGCTCAAATAGAAAAAGGTTAAGAGGAGGCGTTTTAAATGAAAAAGTTGTTCACGTGCTTGACGGTGCTCTTGGCGACAATGTTTTTGCTGACGGGCGTGCGTGCCGAGGCAGCGGTTGATTGGGGCGACAAAGTCATAACGGTAAGAGGCATGGGCACAGCCAATCCGCAAATGGTAAAAACTCCGGCTCATGCGTTGATGATGGCGCGTCGTGCGGCTATCGCTGATGGTTATCGGCAAATGGCAGAATTGATTACGGGCGTGCAAGTCGACGCGGAGACGACAGTCGAGCAGATGATGTTGACTTCCGACATCGTAAAGACAAGAGTTAGCGCGATTATCAAAGGTGCCGTTATCGTTTCTGAGGGCGAACTTGCCGGCGGCGGCTATGAAGTTGAAATGCAAGTTCCGCTGTTCGGCGCAACGGGTCTTTCCACTGCCGTAATCCCTCCTGCGCCGGTCATTGAACCTTTTCCGCAACCCGCGCCCGAAGTTATTCCCTCCATGCCCGCCGACAGCCAAACGGGCGATTCCGTGGGCTATAATATCGCTAAGGGCGGCGAACGTTCACCCATGGCGGCGATTGGCGGCTATACGGGGCTTATCATCGACTGTAGAGGTTTAAATCTTAATCCCGTCATGAGCCCTGTTATCAAAAATGTTAAGGGCGTCAAACTCTACGGGCACGAAAATTTGAACTATGATTTGGTCGTTCGCGACGGCATGGTCAACTACGCAACCGATAGAAACATGGCTGACCGCGCAGGAGCCAAGCCGCTCGTCATAAAAGCTGAACGCCTTGAAGACCACAACGCCAACCCCGTAGTCAGCGAGGCGGACGGCAGCCGCATTTTGATTGAGAACGGAGCCAGCGGTTTCCTCAACAAGACCGCCGTTGTTTTCTTGTATTGAGCAGGTGATTGACATGTTGAAAAAATTTTCTCGAATAATCGCGGGCGGCTTTTTAGCGATGAGTTTATTGGCGGCTCCCGTATTTGCCGCGCCGATGAATTTTGACGCCGACAGCGCGATTGCTCAATATACGCAAAAACTTCAAAGTGAGCCAAATAACGCCGTCGTCTATAACAATCGCGGCTATGCTTACAAACTTAAAAAAGATTACGAACGCGCCCTTGCCGATTTCAGCCGCGCCGTTGAACTCGACCCGAATTATTCCGACGCCTATAACAATCGCGGCACGGTTTTTGAAAGCCTAAGCCGTTTTGATGACGCTTACAACGATTATACCCGCGCCGTCGAAATTAATCCCGGCAATGCGGTCGCCTTGAATAATCGCGGCTTGTTGACGGGGAAAATGGCAGATTACAAGGAAAAATCCGGCGTCGATACTTCTGCAATTTATAATCGGGCTATCGCCGACTTGACGCGCGCTATTGAACTTAATCCCAACTATGCCGAGGCTTATCAAAATCGCGGCGTCGTCTATTCTTGGGAGGGCGGACAAGACCGCTTGGCGATTGCTGACTTGACACGCGCCATTGAACTGGGCGTGAAAAACGCGCAAATTTTTTCTACTCGCGGCTCTTCCTATAAAATCGTCGGGGAGCTTGACAGCGCGCTTGCCGATTTTAATACAGCCATCTCCATTGACCCGAATTACGGTGCAATTTATAACAATCGCGGCTTGATTTACTTTGAGCGAAAAGATTATCAGCGAGCAATCGACGACTTCAAAAAAGCTATCGAACTGGGCGTAAATCTGTCTGCGGCATTCACAAATTTGGGGCTTTGCTACTATCAGCTCGGCGACTACGACACGGCGATTGACTGCTATAATCGCGCGCTGTCAAACAATCAAAATTTCCAACCCGCAATTCAAAACATGCAAGTTGCCTACGAGGCAAAAGCTAGACGCAGATAATCAACCGAAAATTTTTTGTCGCCCTAAGCGGCGGCATTTTTTATTGCCAAAAAAATTCTGCGCGGGTATAATATTCAAGTTTTGAAATGGAAGGAGGAGGATTTTGTTTTGACAAACGACATAATGGTTATCAACGCCTTCGTGCTGTATATCGGCTTGATGATGGCGATTGGCGTTTACTACTACCGCCGAACAAAAAACATGAGCGATTATTTCCTCGGCAACAGGAAATTGGGCGCGTGGGTCACGTCACTAAGTGCTGAGGCGTCGGATATGAGCGGCTGGATGCTTATGGGCGTGCCTGGCTTTGCTTACCTTGCGGGCTTGAATTCTGCGTGGATTGCCATTGGTATTGCTATCGGCACGTGGGCGAACTGGTATTTCGTGGCGGCTAGGCTCCGCAGATACACAGAACTTGCCGGAAATGCTTTGACGCTCCCCGAATTTTTGCAGAATCGTTACCACGACACGAGCAATCTGCTCCGAATCGTTCCCGCAATTTTTATTCTGATATTTTTTATCCTGTACACGTCTTCGGGCTTCGTGGCGGCGGGCAAACTTTTTGAAACGGTCTTCGGTCTACAATTCCAATACGCGATATTTTTGGGCGCAGGTTCGGTCGTCTTCTATACTTTAATCGGCGGCTTTTTGGCAGTCAGTCGCACGGACTTTATCCAAGGCGTGATGATGTTTTTTGCAATTTTAATCGTGCCAATCTGCGCGGCGATGAGTTTGGGCGGCTTCGGCGATACAATCAGCGCAATTTCCGCCTACAAAGAATCAATGTTCCAGCCGCTGACCAAACCCGACGGCTCAACCATGGGCGCGATTGAATTAATCTCGCTTCTGGCGTGGGGTATCGGCTACTTCGGACAGCCGCACATTTTGGTTAGGTTCATGGCAATTAAATCAACAAAAGAACTGCCGCAAGCAACCCGAATCGCAATGACGTGGGTGACGCTTTCTTTGGCGGCGGCGGTATCAATCGGCATGGTCGGCACAGTCTACTTGACGGAAACGCTGGAGGGCACCAACGCCGAAACCGTCTTCCTGCTCATGACGAACCAACTTTTCCCGCCGATTGTCGCGGGCTTGCTCCTTAGCGCGGTTTTGGCGGCGATTATGTCGACGGCGTCGAGCCAACTTTTGGTCGCGGCTTCAGCCTTCGCGCAGGACTTTTATAAAACGCTCCTTCGCAAAGACGCAGATCAAGCGGAACTCGTTTGGATTTCCCGCGCCTCCGTCTTGATTATCGCCTCTATCGCCGTCTACCTCGGCTTCAATCCCGACAGCTTTATCCTTGACATGGTCGCCTATGCTTGGGCGGGCTTCGGCGCGGCGTTCGGTCCGGCAATTTTGATGAGTTTGTTTTGGAAACGTACCACCCGCGCAGGAGTTATCGCCGGAATTATCGTCGGCGGCTCCACCGTTCTGATTTGGAAACAGTTTGCACTCTTCGGGCTCTATGAAATTGTCCCTGGATTTATCTTCGCGCTGATTGCAATTTTTATCGTCAGTAAAATTGACAGCGAGCCCGACCGCGATATTTTGGAAACCTTTGATAAAGTCGACAAGAGCGAGATTTAAATCATGAAAAATTTTTTTGCCGCCGCGATAATTTTAATCGGCACAATCTGCGCGGGCTGCTTCCAAGCCGAATTCGACTTGACAATCACCGACGACGGCGCGGTTAATCAGCACAGCAAATTAATTGGCAACGCGCTTGTCATTCGGCAAATTGAAGATTGGAAGGAAAGAAACGAGCGGCTCAATCCCGACGTGAAGGGCAACTTAATCGTCGAGGGCGACCTGCGCGGCTACGAATTCAATTACAATTACCCCGATGTCGAAAGTTTCGCGAAGTCTGCGGGCGATTTGTACGGTGCTCAAGTTGGAAAAAATCGCGGCATTTCTCGGCACGCGGGCTGGTTCTTCGACGTGTACGACTTTGATTTATATTGGACAAGCCCGCCCGCCAATCTTCCGCCCGAAGCAAATTTCATGATTCAAAGCGCGTTGAGCGGCGTCAAGTTCGATTTTTCAATCCGCCTGCCCTACGCCCTTGAAACTTCTAACGCCGAGGAAATTTCTGCTGACGGAAAAATTTTGAAATGGAACTTGGCACCCGTGCTGATTCACGGCGGCGAAAAATCTATGCAAGTTCGCTTTAAAATTTGGCATAAAGAAAAGCTCGCGCTGACGGCGGCAGTTGAACTTTTACTTTTGGCGGCGATGATATTTTTCTTCCGCAAAGCACGTGCGCAGGATTTCGACGACTTGCGGAAAGATTTAATCTTTAAACGAAACGTCTTCGCGGGATTGAGCGTTGCCTTGGCGATAATTTCAGCCTACATGATTCTCGCGCCCGTCAAAATATAATTCTACTTGCAATTTAAACCGCGCTGTGATAGACTTCCACAGCTGTAAGAAAATTTATAGGAGGTGCTTCATTTGCCTAACATTAAGTCTTCGGTTAAGAGCATGAAGGTTGACGCCAAACGCCGCGCTCGGAATATTTTCGAGAAAACGCGCATGAAAAAGGCTCAAAAGCTCGTGCTGGCGGCGATAGCGGAGGGCGACGCGACAGAAGCGAAAAAACTTTTGCCCGCAGCGCACAAGGCAATCGACCAAGCAGCGGCGAATAACACGATTCACAAAAACGCGGCCGCTCGCAAAAAATCCAAGCTCACGTTGAAAGTCAACGCAATGCCCGCTTAAAAATCTTTGAGGGTTCGTCTTAGACGGGCTCTATTTTTTTTTTGCAGAAGCGCGGCGATTAGTTGAAAATTTTTTAACGTTGAATCGCGCACGCTGTTCTCCCGCTTTTAAAGCGGGCGGGCTCTATTTTTTTTATTAGGAATTACTCTTTCCCTATTTTCCCGCTTCCCTATTTCCCTAAAATTAAAGCTTGCTATATCGAGGCAATTTTAATAAAATCTTCGGCAGAAAATTTCTTGCGCGAGGTCTTCACAATGGAAGAAAAAAATTTGGCAGAAAATAAAACCGCAGTTATCGGCGGAGTCATTATCGCCATACTCTTAGTTCTGTCGACGCTTTGGATAAGCCGTAGCGAGCAGAGCGGCACAAGCGAGGCGGTTCACGCCGTCAGCCGCGTCTATCTGCGCGAACTCGTCGACCGCCGCGAGCAAGTCATTATCGCCCGCATAAGGCGCAACATCAAACAAATTTCCAACGCCCTTAAAGTTTTGACTGCCAACGACATGCAAAGCCCCGAAACTTTGAGCGTGTTTTTAAACAGAATGCGCACGCTTTACAACGTCGAACAAATCGGCTTCGTGAGCACCAACGGCGCAATTTTCACGCCCGAAGGCAACGTAGCCAATCCCGACGAATATTTTTTTGCGGGCGAAAATGTCACCGCGCCCAAAGTTTTCACGCACAATAAAACCGTCGCAGTCTTCGTGCCCGTCAAGAATTTGAACTTTCAAGGCGTGCCGCTCAAGGGTTGCTTTATCATCGACGAAATGCAAGATTTGTTGGCGGGGCTTTTAATGCACACCACGACGACTGCCATGACTTTTTCCAACCTCTACGGCACGGACGGCGAATCTTTGACCGACGCGGTTTTGGGCAGTTTAGATAGCGGCACCAATCTTTTGAGCGCGTTGCAAGAGGCGACGTTTGAGCCAGGTTTTACGTTTGAGAGAGTTAGGGACGACTTCGCAAATTCGCGCCAAGGAATGACGTCGTTTACATTTCGCGGCGTGAAGGAATCGCTTTATTATCGCCCCGTCGAAGGCACGGATTGGATGCTGACTTACCTAATGCGCGAGAGCAAAATTGAGGAAGAACTTTCCGCCGTGAATGCCGAAATGCTCCACCGCTCGACGCTGCGGACGGTCTTGATGATAGCGGCGATGATAATTATTTTCGCGCTGATAATTTCGCAGGCACGCAAGAATACAAAGCTCCTCCATCAAAAAAATCTCGCCGAGACGGAAAGTCGTGTTAAGCGCGAGGAAATGGAAGAAAAATTCCGCTTGCAGACGCAATTACTTTCCGAGGAGCGGCGGCGGCGGCGGCAATCAGAAATGATTCAGGCGTTGACGGTGGATTATCGGCTGGTTTATCATTTGAATCTTGATTCGGACGAGGCGGTTTGTTATCGTGTCGCGCCCGACATCAGCCGGCAACTCAATCGCCACGTCAGCGACGTCGTCCGCTTCAGCGAGGCTTTGCGCACCTACGTCAAAGATTACGTTTGCCCGACCGACCGCGAGGCTCTTTTGGATTTCGTTAAGCCGGAAAATATCCGCGCGCGCCTTGCCGATAAGGAAATTATTTCGCACCGCTACCTTTTGACCCGTTACGGCGTTGAACATTTCGCGATGATTCGTATCGCCAAAATTGATACGGATATGCACGCGGTGGGCGTCGGTTTTGCCAATGTCGACGAACAGACCCGCGAGGCTCTTGCAAAAAATCAGGAACTTGCCGACGCACTTGCCCAAGCTCAGCACGCCAACGCCTCCAAAACAACTTTCCTATCGAACATGAGCCACGATATTCGCACGCCCATGAACGCAATTATCGGCTTCACGTCCATGGCTCTGCGCCACTTTGAAAATCGCACGCAGGTCAAAGATTCGCTGGAAAAAGTTTTGTCGTCAAGCAATCATCTGCTCGGCTTGATTAACGACATTCTTGACATGAGCCGTATCGAGAGCGGGCGCATTGAAGTCTCCGAGCAAGAGTGCAACCTTTCCGATTTGATTCACAATCTGATTCACATCATTCAGCCGCAGATTAACGCTAAGCAACAAAAATTCCACATCGACGCCTTCAAAGTCAAGAACGAGGACGTTTACGCTGACCAGCTCAAAGTCAATCAAGTGCTGATAAATATTTTGAGCAACGCCGTTAAATACACGCCGTCGACCGGTTCAATCTTCTTCCGCATTTCGCAATACGAATCCCAAATCCACGGTTGCGCCAAATACGAATTCCGAATCAAGGACAACGGGCTGGGCATGAGCAAGGAATTTTTAAAGCACGTGTTCGACGCCTTCGAGCGCGAGGAGACTTCCACCAAGAGCGGCATACAGGGCACGGGGCTTGGCATGAGCATTACCAAAAAGATGGTTGAGCTTATGGGCGGCACAATCGAAGTTGAGAGCGAGAAGGACAAGGGCAGCGAATTCACCGTGACGCTTGACCTTAAACTTCAGCAGAACGTTAAATCGGTTCCTATCAAAGAACTTAGCGGCTTGCGTGCGCTGGTTGTCGACGACGATTTTAATACCTGCGAATCCGTGACGGAAATGCTTAAGCAAATGGGTATGCGTTCAGAGTGGACGACTTCTTCGCGCGAGGCAGTCTTCCGCGCGGGGCGTGCGCTGGACAATGACCCCTTCAACGCCTACATTATCGATTGGCTTATGCCCGACCAAAACGGCATTGAAACTGTTCGCCAAATTCGCCGCGTCGTAGGCTCAATGGCTCCTTTTATAATTCTGACGGCTTACGATTACTCGGACATTGAGCAGGAGGCTAAGGCGGCGGGCGTAACGACGTTCTGCACCAAGCCGCTTTTCCGCTCCGATTTGAAACGCGCTCTGTCTAGAGCAATTCACGGGCATGACGAAGACGAGAATAAACACGACGATTTATCTTCCACGGATTTTGGCGGCAAGCGCGTGTTGTTGGTCGAGGATATTGAAGTCAACCGCGAAATTGCCAAGGCGATTCTCACCGAAATTGGGCTTGAAGTTGAGGACGCTTGCGACGGCACCGACGCGGTGGAAATGGTTAGAACTGCCCCGACAAATTACTACGATTTGATTTTAATGGATGTGCAAATGCCGACGATGAACGGCTACGACGCGACGCGCAATATCCGCGCCCTGAATCGCCCCGATGCGCAAACTGTCCCGATTGTCGCGATGACTGCTAATGCTTTCGAGGAGGACAAGGAGAACGCGCTTAAGGCGGGCATGAACGACCACCTTTCTAAGCCGCTCGACATTCCCAAGTTGCTGGAGACCTTGACTAAATATTTAAAGTGAGGCGAATGATTTGTACAAACCGCGTATCCTGCTTTGCGGCAAATCAAAAAATCTTCCGAACGCTGAAATTGTCGGGCAGATAAAATTTCGTGGCGCGGCGGAACGTGGCGAATTCATCGTGCCGGGCGGTGTTAAATACGCTGACAAGTTCAAACTCGCCGAAGGTAGCTTTAAAATTTTTTTGAACGGCGCGGAGATTTCCGTCGACACGTTGCGGAAAATTTTGGACGGCGCGGCGGATTACATTGTCTTTGAAAATCACGACGAATATCTTTTGCGTTTCCGCGAACTTTATGCGCTCAAGTTGGTTGACCGAGTTATCACCGTGCCCACGCTCTTAAACTACGCGCGGGATAATTTTTTCGCGCTGGACAACGCCGTACAAATTTTTAATCTGATTCACGCGCAACGAGTTCTCGACGCGGACGCCTTTTTTATCAAGAACGATTACTACATGTTCCCAGATTTGAATCACAAAATCGCGGGCGTCGTCGCCGAGGATTTTCACTTCTACAAAGAAATTTTTCCCACGCTCGCCGCCTGCCGCTTCAGATTTTTTGACGCGGTTTTATTGACTGCTGAACGTTCGCCCGCCGAGTTTATTGACGCGCTGATTGAAACGGACGCTTTGACGGAAAATATTTGGGCGTTCGTGCGACGTAGCTCCGCGCTTGAAAAATTTTTGGCGGCTAACGAAAATATTTTTGAAAAAATTTCTGTCTTCCCCGCTGTCAACGGGCATTGGTTTCTGTTGAAAAAGTTCGCCCGCGCAGATTTTAAAATTTATATCGTCACGCACAAAGACGCTAAACTCGCCACGCTCCCTGACGGCTATGAAATTATTCACGCGGGGCACACGCTCGCCAAGGAGAATTTCGGCTACTTGGGCGACGACACCGGCGACAATATCAGCCGCCTGAATTTGTACTTGAACGAGATAACCGCGCTTTATTGGCTGTGGAAGCACACGCGCCAAAGTTTTATCGGCTTTTGTCACTACCGCAGATTTTTCACGACGGACGGCGAAAATTTTTTGTCGACGGACTCTGCGCGGGAGATTCTGCGCGATTCGGATATAATCGTCAACGATTGCAAATTCGGCTACATTGCCCTGCGCGACTGGAAAACTTTGCTCAGCACGCGCCCGCTCGCCGAACACGTCATCGCCACAATCAGAAAATTTATCGCGCGCCGCCAACCCGATTATCTTGCGGCTTATGACAGGGTGAACGACAGCTTCGGCGTCTACTGCTACGAAATTTTCATCACGCGCCACGAAATTTTTAACGCTTATTGCGCGTGGCTGTTCTCGTTTATAATCGACGCCACGGAAGAAATTTTAGCGACGACCGACATTGCAAGCTCCGACGACCCGCGAACTTATCGGGCAGTCAGTTTCGTTGCCGAACATTTGATGACCGTTTGGCTGATTAAAAACCGCCTTAAGATTAAAACTCTGCCAATAATTTTCCGTGACGACGTTTGAACGCGGCGATTAGTTGAAAATTTTTTAACGCTGAATCGCGCTAACTGTTTGGTTACTTTTTAAAAGTAACTTCCGCCGCTTTTAAAGCGGCAATTTTCCGTAGCGATGTTTAACGGGGTGATGATTTGTATATTCCGCGAGTGCTTTTTTGCGGCGAATCGAAAAATCTTCCGAACGCTGAAATTGTCGGGCGAATTGCCTTCAAGGGCGCGGCGGAGCGCGGAGAAATTTTCCTGTTCACGACGCTGGCAGATTTGGATAACCTTCCGTTCGCGGAGGGGAGCTTTCAAATTTTCTTAGACGGCGCGGAGATTTCTGCTGACGAACTCAAAAAAATTTTGGACGGCGCGGCAGATTATATCGTCTTTGAAAACAGCGGAGGGAAAATTTACCGCTTCAACGAGCTTTATCAACTCGGCTTGCAGGACAGATTTATCACGCGCGGCGATTTGGCGAAGTACGCGGCGGATAATTTTTTCTCTTTGAAAAACGCGGCAAGTGTCGAGAGGCTCCTCCACCAGCTCAACATTTTGCGATTGCTGGACGCCGACGCCTTCCTTGCCAAAAATGATTTGGTTTACACGTCTGATTTCGACGGCGTGGAGATTGCGGCGATTGATAAAAATTCGTTCGCGAAAAATTTCCCCGTCGTCGAAAATCTCTACAGGGAAATTTATCCTTCGCTTGCGGCGTGTCGCTTTAAACATTACGACGCGATTTTATTAACTGCTGAACGCTCGCCCGCTGAATTTATTGACGCGCTGATTGAGACCGATTCATTGACGGAAAAAATTTTGGCGTTCGTGCGACGTGGCTCCGTGCTTGAAAGTTGGCTCGCGACTTACAAAAATATTTTTGAAGAAATTTCGCGCTTCCCCGCCGTCAACGGGCATTGGTTTCTGTTGAAAAAGTTCGCCCGCGCAGATTTTAAAATTTATATCGTCACGCACAAAGACGCCAAACTCGCCACGCTCCCTGACGGCTACGAAATTATTCATGCTGGTCACGCGCTCGCCAAAAAAGATTTCGGCTACGTGGGCGACGACACCGGCGACAATATCAGCCGCCTAAATCGCTACCTAAACGAGATAACCGCGCTTTACTGGATGTGGAAAAACACGGCGCACGCGATTATCGGGCTGTGCCACTACCGCAGAATTTTCACGGCGGACGGAGAAAATTTTTTGACGGAGACGCAAGCGCGGGAAATTTTGCGGACGTGCGACGTTATTGTTGTCAAGGGAAATTTTTTTGCCCTTACTCAGCGCGAATTGAAAATTTTAGTCAGCGGCGGCGACCTCTGCGATTTTGTCGAGAAAATTTTCCGCAAGCACATTGAACAGAAACAACCCGATTATCTTGCGGCTTTCGATTACGTTTCGAGCAGCTACTCCGAATTTATGTACGAAATGTTCATCACGCGGCGCAAAATTTTCGACGCCTATTGCGAATGGCTCTTCTCGTTTATAATCGACGTGACGGAGGAAGTCCTCGCCAGAACGAACCTTGCTCAAATTGACAACGCAAGAAAATATCGCGCCGTCGGTCTCATTTCCGAACGCTTGATGACCGTCTGGCTTATGAAAAAAAATCTGCGCATTAAGGCTTTGCCCGTCCTGTTCCGCGCGGGTGTTTGAAGAGGTGATTTGATGGCTGAAACTGGCAAAAAAAAATTTTGGACGAGCGACATGGAGGCGATTATCGCGATAACGCTCGTGCTGTTGATTCTCGGCACGATTAATGTTTTCAGCTCAAGTTTTATTTATGCGGAGGCGGATTTCGGCACACCGTACTTTTTCCTGAAACGCCACATCATCAACGTTTTTATCGGGCTGATAGCGTTCGTTGTGTGCTTGCATTTCGATTATCACATTTGGCGGCGGTGCATGTTTTTTATCCTCGGCTTCACGGTCATTGCGCTGATTGCGGTGCTGATTGTTGGTCCCGTCGTGAACGGAGCGCGGCGTTGGCTCCCGTTGTTCGTGGTGCAATTTCAGCCGGCGGAGTTGGCTAAGCTCATAGCGATAATTCTTGCGGCGGCGTATATCTCCGTAAAAATGCGCCTCAACCAGCGGCTCCGGCTCCTCTCGGTGCAGGCGGGCATCATAGTTTTTTTGGCTCTGTTGACGGAAATGGAACCGGACATGGGCACCGCGAGCATAATTTTGGGGATACCGATAATAATGTTGGTGGCTTCCGGATTGGAAAAGCGCGACGTGTACAAATTAGCTGGCTTGGTGGCTTTGGGCGTAGCGTTGTTGATTATAAAAGAACCCTACCGCCTCGAACGGCTGAAGATAACCTACGACCCGTGGTCAGACGCACAGAACTACGGCTATCAAACGGTGCAATCGCTGTCGGCTATCGGTTCGGGCGAATTAACCGGCATGGGGCTTGGCGTCGGCGTCAGCAAGTACGATTATTTGCCGGAAGCGCACACGGATTTTGCGTTCGCGATCTTCTGCCAAGAGAACGGTTTTTTGGGCGCGATATTTGTTTTCCTGTTGTTCGCGGCGTTCGCGGTCTACGCGGCAAGAATCGCCAATAAAGCCAAAGACGAATACGGGCAAATTCTGGCTATGGGCATAATGATTTTGGTCGTCGGGCAAGCGATAGCCAACTTACTCATGGTCGGCGGCTTGATTCCCGTCGTCGGCGTGCCGTTGCCGTTTATAAGTTACGGCGGCACTTCGCTAATCGTGACGATGGCGGCGATTGGAATTCTCGTCAACGTCGGCAAGCAGGGCGAAAAGTCCAGCTGAATTAACTGCAATTTATCTTGTCTATAAATCTTCTGCATGATAAAATAAATCGTGTAGAAGTTTTTTTGTTTTAGGCAAGGAGGAGATTGCCGTCGAAGAAACTATTGTCAAGCCAAGACAGGGAGGCATAAACGCCGCAATCGAGGGGTTTAATGGCGTCAGCGGGATTGAAAGCACAGGAGATTTTTAGTCTCTTCCTTATTGGGCATTTCATCGAAAATATTGAGGACGTCTTGAGCATCGAAGGTAGAATTATTATTCTTAGCGAGTTGCTCCAAAATTATATTAGCGACTTCGGACTTAACGGAATTAGCCATGGATGACATCTCCTGTTATATAAAAATAAGTATTAAAACTCGAAAGAGTTTTGCTAAAATCCAAGCGAATAATTTTTTTCTTTCAACCTTCATGTGGTGCTGTCCACTTCATAAAGAGTGAAGGCTCTGACCTGCGGAATAATGCGCCAGATGTTGTTAGTCTCCCTATATCTAAACAGGTTTTGAGCCGCAAAAATCAGAGTAATTGTCCAAAAGGGTGTTATGTACATTGTCGGCATTGAAAGTGGCGGAAAGAAAAATTTTATCTTCTTGCACTGACTATCGTGATAAAATAAGTTTGACTTTACCAACACCCCCTAAGCAGTCTCGTCGCCCTCAAGCTTGAAGTTACAAGGCTGTGCGCATCTTGCATGTGATTAGAATTCGTGCTATAATTAATAAAATAACAACGATGATAACAAATCGCTTCCAAGGCTCAATGGCAGTGTAATTCGGAGGTGGCTACGTGAAAAATGAAATAAAAAAGCCCTCCACGGCGGAGGGAATTTTTTTAGGCGGTCAGTGACGTGGCGCAAGCAATGCACAATGAAAGAGGCGGCGGTTTTGCAGAGAATTTAAATCGAATTTTAAGAATAAGGGGTTTTCGTTATGATAGTAGTGATGAAAAGCGGCTCGACGCAAGAAAATTTGTCGGCGGTCGTTAAAAAGATTGAATCGGCGGGACTGCGCACGCACCTTTCCAAGGGCGAGGAGCGTACAATAATCGGCGTAATCGGCGACAAAAAAATTATCGCGAACTTGGAACTGCAAATGATGTCGGGCGTCGAAAAGACCGTCCGCATTACCGAAAAATATAAACTCGTTAGCCGCGACTTTCACCCCGAAGACACAATCATTGACGCGGGCGGCGTGAAAATCGGCGGTTCGGCAGTCGTGGTGATGGCGGGTCCTTGCGCGGTGGAAAGTTTGGAGCAACTGCGCGAATCTGCTGCCGCCGTAAAAAAATATGGAGCCAAATTTCTGCGCGGCGGTGCTTTCAAGCCCCGAACTTCGCCCTATGATTTCCAAGGGCTCGGCGAGGAGGGTTTGAAACTTTTGTGCAAAGTTGCCGACGAATTTAATCTGCGTGTCGTGACGGAAATTGTTGACAAAGACGACATTGAACTTTTTTGCAACTACGCAGACATTTTACAAGTCGGCGCGCGCAATATGCAAAACTTCCAAATGCTCAAAGCTCTGGGCAAATGTTCCAAGCCCGTCCTTTTAAAGCGCGGACTTAGTGCGACGATTTCAGAATGGCTAAACGCGGCGGAATACATCATGAGCGGCGGCAACGAGCAAGTCATCTTCTGCGAACGCGGAATCCGCACTTACGAAACTTTCACGCGCAACACACTTGATTTATCGGCGGTGGCGGCTGTCAAGGAGCTGTCGCATTTGCCAATCGTCGTTGACCCAAGTCACGGCACAGGACGTTGGAAAATGGTCGCGCCAATGGCACGGGCGGCAATCGCGGCGGGCGCAGACGGCTTGATAATCGAAGTGCACCCGAATCCCGAAAAAGCCCTCTCGGACGGTGACCAATCGCTCAAGCCCGAAGATTTTAGGGAATTAATGGGAAATCTTGAAGGCATTGCAAAAGTTATGGGGCGGTCGCTATGAAGCTGGCGATTATCGGCGTCGGGTTAATCGGCGGCTCGCTCGGACTTTGTTTAAAAGATAAACTCGGCGATAAAATTTTCATAACGGGCTTGTGCAGGACGGAAAGTTCAATGAAACGCGCTAAGGAGCTCGGTGCAGTCGATTTGGCAACTCCCGACCTTCAAGAAGTTGTCGATGACGCTGATATTATTTTTTTAAGTCCGCCCGTCCTCCAAATTGTCCCAATGGTAAAAAAAATTCTGCCATTCCTCAAGTCGGGCGCGATTTTGACTGACGCTGGCTCCACAAAACAGTTTATCTGGCAGGAACTGAAAAAAATTCTGCCGCCCGATATTTTTTACATCGCCGGACACCCCATGACGGGCAAGGAAAAATCTGGCGTCGAAGTCGCGGATAAAAATCTTTTCAAGGGCAAGGCTTATGTTATCGCCAAAGACACGGGCGCGCCGCCTGAAGTTCACGAAAAGTTGATGAACGTCCTGCGCTTGACGGAGGCAAATTTTTTGACGATTGACATCGCTAAGCACGACCGTTGCGCCTCGATTATCAGCCACGTGCCACACTTGACGGCGGCGGCTCTCGTCACGCTCCTAAACGACGCCGGAAACGATTTGGATTCGTGCTTAAAACTCGTTGGCGGCGGCTTCAAAGATACCACGCGCATTGCCAGCTCCAATGCCGACATGTGGGCGGATATTTGCATGACAAACGGCGACGCCATTGCCACTCACCTGCGCGACCTGCAAAATATTCTCGGCAACGTCATTGCGGCGATTGAAAGTCACGACCGGCAAGCCGTCCACGATTATTTTGCTAAGTCCAAAGCTCGCCGCGATAAAATTTTGGAAACTATCACCTTCGACCCGAACTGAGGAGGAGCTTTGTTGCTCACTGAAAAAAATTTTGTTGCCGCCCTCAAAGTCATGAACTTCACCGAGTGCGGTAATTTTTTTGAAAAAATTTTCGACGACGGCGTCATCATGAAGGCGAATTTGTCGACTAAAAAACTTTTCTATCCCGCGCAGATTAAAAATCGTGAGCGAAATAATTTCTTCGACGAAACGCACAGAGAAAATCTTGTCGTCTTTGAATGCGTCAATCGTCTG
>JAFPVP010000188.1 GCA_017412925.1 Selenomonadaceae bacterium | reverse complement strand
CGAATGGCAAATTACACGACGACGACGCCTGATTGGGCGGTGTCGAATCAATCGGCAGTGATGAGCGGCATTGAGGGCATAAAGGACACGACGGTTGGGAATATCAATCCCGCGTTCGCGTCGGGTGCGTTTAAGCCGAAACGCCGCATGACTTTGACGGAAGATGAACTCGTCGACGGCGTGACACGCGGCGACAGAATGATTTTATCGCGAGCAATAACTTTAATCGAGAGCAACAGCCCGAAACATTTCGCGAAGGCGCAACGGGTTCTGCAAAGACTCCTTCCGCGCACGGGCAAGGCGTTAAGAATCGGGATAACGGGCGTGCCTGGCGCGGGCAAGTCGACAATCATTGAGGCGTTCGGCAACATGCTCTGCGACGACGGTCATAGAGTTGCGGTTCTTTCAATCGACCCGACAAGCTCCATAACCAAAGGTTCAATCCTCGGCGACAAAACGCGCATGGGAACTTTGAGCCGTCGCCCTGAAGCTTTTATCCGTCCAAGCCCCGCCGGCGGAACTTTGGGTGGTGTGGCACGCAAAAGCCGCGAAACTATGTTGATGTGCGAGGCGGCGGGCTACGACGTGATTTTAATTGAAACTGTTGGCGTCGGGCAATCGGAGACGACTGTCCGCTCCATGGTGGATTTTTTTATGCTGGTTGTGCTGACGGGCGCGGGCGACGATTTGCAGGGCATTAAGAAAGGAATCATGGAGCTTGCTGACGCGATTGTCGTAAACAAAGCTGACGGAGATAATCTCGTTCGCGCCAAAGTGACGCGCGGCGAATATGAGCGCATGACGGAATTTATCCGCCCCGCCACCGACGGTTGGCCGACACACGCTTACCTTGCCAGTGCCGTCACGAAGCTGGGCTTGCCGGAGCTGTGGCAAGTGATTCAGCTGTTCAAGGAAACGACGACTAAAAGCGGCGTCTTCCAACGGCGGCGGGATTCGCAACTTTTGGATTGGATGCACGCGATGATTGACGAGCACCTGCACAATTTATTTTTCGGCGACACGGTGATAACGGGACGTATGCCCGAAATCCGCGAGGCAGTCTTAAGAGGAGTAATTTCCCCGACGCAAGCGGTAGCCGAGCTGGTTAAAATGTTCGACATAACAAGGGCTGCTCAAAAGAAAGTTGATTTATTTGAAGTTTAAGCGCGGCGACTTGCTGAAAGTTTCGAGCGATTAATCGCGCTAACTGTTTGGTTACTTTTTAAAAGTAACCGCGCTCGCTGTTTGGTTACTTTCTAAAAGTAACCTGCTCAAAAGAAAGTTGATTTATTTGAAGTTTAAACTTTGAAGGAATTTTCAAAGAGCCGTAGAAATTTTTAAGAAAATAAAATTGCGGAGGTGATTATCGTGACGAAGCTCAACATAAGAAACTGTGCGCGTTGTAAAAAAATTTTTATACCGGTAAGCGGTGAGAAAATTTGCGCGGACTGTCGCGCCGCTGACCTTGAGCTTGAGGAGCGCGTTAAAAATTACGTCCGCGACCACCCAGGCATCACGGTTAATCAGCTGATTGAAGGTTCGGGTGCTCCGCGTAATTTGGTCTGGCGCATGATTCAGCAGGGGCAATTCGAGAATTCGGGCTTGAAAGGTGCCGAATATCCTTGCGCCAACTGCGGCAAAATAATCACGCGCGGCACCTACTGTAGCGATTGCATGGGCAAGCTTAAGCAGAACGCGCAGAAATTCGCAAACGCCATGAACTCCAAGCGCAAACGCGCCGCCGAGAAAAAAGCGCAGGAAAGTTCGGGCAAAACTTTTTCCGATTCGATGTACGACGCCCTAGACAATTCGCGCACCCGTTAAAATTTTTATAAAAATCGTTGCGCCGCCGAAAGTAACCTTGCATATTTTTTTCAGATAAGTTAAAATACAGCTGAAAACACTCTAAACGAGGTGAATCGGTTTGCGTAAAATATTTTTTCTTACCACGTTGCTGATGATGATTTTTGTAGCGACGACGGTCTTTGCCGAGGAGGCTCCCGCTGAAGAAACGCCCGCTGCGGAAGTCGAGCAGAATAACGAGCCGTATGTCTACACGAGCGAGGATTTTAAATTCACAATTACTTGCCCGTTCAAGCCAATAGCGGTCGTCCAAAATCCTTGGCAAGAAACCGAAAAGCACGGCGAGATGCTAGTCTTCGCCAATGAAGGTTTCGACGTTCAGTACGGCTACATTATCCAAGTCGACGCTTTCGAGAATGACCAGGTGCCCGACTTCAACAAAGGTTCGGTTGCGGCAATCGGCGAATATTTAAAAGGTCTTAAAGAAAACAACGGTTTCGCTGACGCCCGCCCCGTAAACATCACCAAAAACAACAAAGGCGTCTGGGCAATCACCGCCGATAAAATCAACGTCATCAATCCCGATACGGGCGAAGTCGAGGGCGAATTCGTTGCCGATAAGCAGTACATTTACACTTTCTTCCGCACGCCCGAAGGTCGTTGCATAAGCATTCAGCTAATCAGCGCGAGCTTTGATAAAACTTTCGTAGACGTTTACCGCGGCTCCGTCGCCAGCTTCAAAGACAACATCAAAGATAAAAAGTCTGACAAAAAATCCAAGAAAGACAAAAAGGATAAGAAAGATAAGAAAGACAAGAAGGACAAGAAAGATAAAAAAGATAAGCAGTCCAAGGAAGATAAAAAATAATTCGGTTGACAAAATTTGAGCCGTGTGATATAAAAGGCAACGGTTTTACAAAGGGGTATCGCCAAGTTGGTAAGGCACCAGACTCTGAATCTGGCATGCGTTGGTTCGAGTCCAGCTACCCCTGCCACTTAGAAATTTCAAGCCTGCGTCTTGACGGCGCGGGCTTTTTGGGATTTTAGGGGAGGTCATGAACGTGGAAGAGGGAATAGTTTCGCCGGTATTCGCAGATGCATTAAATTTTCTGTCATTGGGCTTGAGCGTCGTGTTGCTGTTCGCGGTGGCGTATCTTTGGTCTAGCAACAACAACAAATCGGCGCAAATCGAAGCGATTCAATCGGAACTTAAACGCATGAAAAAAACGTTGAGCACGCTTCAAGAAAAAGTCAGCCAGATAAGAGAACCAAAAATTATTTCGGAAGTGGAGCAAGCCGAGCCGTTCGGGATAGATTTAACGGAGCCGCTTAGCAACAGAATGACGCCGCTCGCGCCGCAAGACCCGTGGATTACCTTCATCGACGACTACAACGAACTCGCCGCAGAAATGAAAAAGCCCGGTCAGCTGTTCCGCTGTGAAAAATTCGTCCGCGACAACAAGTTGAGAATTTTGACTTACGGCGGCGCGTTGACTTTCCGACCCGCGATTGACGTTAAGGACAGCGGCTATTGGGCGTTCAAGTGCGACCTTGATGAGTACGCCGTCGTTCCCAATCCTATGAATCCCTGCGACGAAGAACTCCACACGCACGGCGGCATGAGGGAAATTTTCGCGCTGAACTATCAAGAGGGCGTCTACAAAAAATATTTCGTCAAGTTGCCCGCGCTGTTCAATCTCGACATGGAAGGCACATGGCAACTTAAAAGCCCCGGCGTTGTGAATTTGGAAAGGAAATGACATGAGAAAGTTTTTGATATTGCTGTTCGTGGCGATAATCTGCGCGGGCTGTGGCGAAGTAAGAGAAGTGCAAGCCGACGTTCTGCCGCCGCCCGACCCGATTGAAACGAAATTGAACGCCATGACGCTCGAAGAAAAAATCGGACAGATGGTAATGGTTGGCGTCTACGGCACCGAACTCAACGACGACATAATTTTTTCGCTGAATCAATTTCATTTCGGCGGCGTGATTTTCTACGACAGGAACTTGGAAAGCGTCGCGCAAGCTAAAAAATTTGCGGACGACATAGAGGCGGCGGCTAATCAAAAAGCTCCGTTGTTCTTTGCGATTGACGAGGAAGGCGGGCGAGTTGCGCGCGGCAAAAATTTTTTGGAAGCGGCTCCGTCTCAAGAGGAAATCGGGCTGACGGGTGACGTTGAAGTTGCAAAATATTGGGCGGTGCACAACGCCACGATTTTAAAAAGTATCGGCGTGAATTTGAATTTCGCGCCCGTGGCTGACGTTGGAAGTAAGGACACGCGCTCCTTCGGTGACGCCCCGCAACTTGTCGCGCAAATGGTTGACGCCGCCGCGCAGGGCTACGAATCGGAAAATTTTCTCTACACCCTGAAACATTTCCCTGGCATCGGCAAAAGCAAAATCGACCCGCACAAAGAAATTTCTTCCGTCGAAGACAGCAAGGAAATTCTGGACGCCGTGGATATTTTCCCGTTCAAAAAAATTATTACCACCCATGACAATTCCAAGTTTATGATTATGGTCGGGCATTTGCGCTACGACGCGCTTGATCCTGTGAACTCCGCGAGCCTGTCGCCCGCCGTGATGACAGGTCTCCTGCGCAACGAGCTGGGCTATTCGGGCGTGGTGATAACCGACGATTTGGAAATGGGCGCGATTAAGAATAACACCGACTTGCCGAGTTTGGGCGTGCAGATGATTTTGGCGGGCGGCGATATTGCTCTCGTCTGCCACAACTACGACAGCCAGCAAATCGTTTACAACAGCATTCTTGCGGCGGTTAAGCGCGGCGAAATTTCCGAACAGCGCATTGACGAATCTGTTCGCAGAATTTTAAAGATGAAGGCGCACTTGCAATGAAAATTTCAATCGCACAATTCAAATCAGAGCTGGGCGCGGTCGACGAAAATTTTTCTACGGCGGCAAGGTTAATCACGGCGGCACAAAATTCCGACGTGATACTTTTGCCGGAGCTGTGGTCTACGGGCTACTATCCGACTCCCGTTGAAAATTTCGCGGACATTGACGGCGAACGCACAAAAAATTTCCTCTGCGCGGCGGCAAAAAAATTTTCCGTGAACATAATCGGCGGCTCAGTCATAGTCGACAGCGGCGGCAAAATTTTTAATCGCAGTCACGTCGCCAATCGTCGCGGAGAAATCGTCGCGTCTTACGACAAAACGCACCTGTTCAGCTTCGCGGCGGAGGACAAAGTTTTCAGCGCGGGCGATAAAATTTGTGTCGTCGAGCTAGACGGCGTGAAGTGCGGCTTGGCGATTTGCTACGACCTGCGCTTTCCCGAATTCATGCGGAAAATTGCGTTGGCGGACGCGGAAATTATTTTTATCCCTGCCGCGTGGAGCTTGAAACGTTTGACGCCGCGACAAATTCTGACTAAGGCGCGCGCTATCGAGAATCAAGTTTTCGTCGTCTTCGCGAACAGTTCGGGCAAGTCTGAAGTTATCAATCCGCGCGGAGAAGTCATTGCCGAAAGTGGGCGCGGCGCAGAAATTTTGACGGCGGAAATAACTTTAGCCGAACGGGCGGAAGTTATCAGCACGATGAATCTTTTGGCTGACAGAAATTTGAACGTTGATTAAAAACGCGGCGAGCGACTGAAATTTTCGGACGGCAAATCGCGACCGCTGTTTGGTTACTTTTTAAAAGTAACCGCGGCGAAGTCATTGCCGAGAGCGGACGCGGCGCAGAAATTTTGACGGCAGAAATAAATTTAGACGAACGGGCGGAAGTTATCAGCGCGATGAATCTTCTCGCCGACAGAAATTTGAGCGTTGATTAAAAACGCGGCGAGCGACTGAAATTTTCGGGCGGCTTAATCGCGCACGCTGTTTGGTTACTTTTTAAAAATAACCGCACGGCGAAGTCATTGCCGAGAGCGGGCGCGGCGCAGAAATTTTGACGGCAGAAATAAATTTAGACGAACGGACGGAAATTATCAGCGCGATGAATCTTCTCGCCGACAGAAATTTGAGTGTTGACTAAAAAAATAATCCCCGACGGATTGTCGAGGTTCAGAAATTGTGTAGGTCTTGGAGCTCGCGGGTTCACTTCGAGCCCCAATTTTTTTTTTGTGTGGACGAGACCACTCAAGGCTTGGGGAAAACCTCAAGCAGTTTTTCCGCCCGTGGTTTTTGTGTAGGTTTTCAACGAAACTTGCGGGTTCAGTTCAAGCCCCGTTGCGTTGCCGTCTAGACGAAGAGCCGCTTAAAACTTGGGGAAAATTCTAAACGAAACCTTCGCCCCAGAGAATTAAAATTACCGTGTCTTCAACTTTCAAAGTTAAAAAAATTTTCCGGTACGCGCTCTACAGCGTCGCTTTGGCGATTCGCAAAAAAGAAACGAGACGGGCAAATCAAGCCTTAAATGAATCATTTCCTTTTTCCGCGCCGCGCAAAATCTTAACGCCGAAATATATTCACCCTGCAGAAGGGATTGTATGGAAGTAAGGAACTCAATCGAGTTCTTTGGGCAGACGAGTGATCAAGTCGCCGCCAGTTCGTTGGGCAAAAGCAAAATCATCTTAAGCCACAGTGATTTTATAACCAAATTCCCTGTTGTGTCAATAGTTTTATAGAACTTGCCGACGCGCTTTGCAGGAATAAAAATTCTCCAACTTAAAAGTGATTCCATTAAATAAAAAAGTGATAAAGACATCTCCCGCGTTTTGTGCTTTAATAGTGCAAGCAGTATCGCGGGAGGTTTTTTTTATGAATATCGCCATCGTCGACGACGAAAAAGTTGATTTGGAAATCGCCGAAACTTTTCTGCACTTTTACATTAAAAAATTTTGGGCTAATTACGAACCTCTTATCCATATCGAAACTTTTTACTCGGCAAAGGATTTTATTCAAATTTTCAGCGCAGGTCTATATCAGCTCGTGATTCTCGGCGATTCTATGCGGGAACTTGCAGATTTTATCCGTGCCCATAGCGATTACGACGTTAAAATAATTTTTCTTAAACTTAATGACAATTACGACAATGGGGGGGGGAATTGATTATGAATATTGCCATCGTCGACGACGACATTTTGGAATTAAACGCCGCAAAAACATATTTAAACAATTATTTACGGGAAAACTGGTCTCAAAAAGATTTTAATATCCAAACTTTTTCCGCCGCCAAAGATTTTTTAGATATTTTCAGCGTCGGAGCGTTTCATTTGGTGATTTTGGATATTGCAATGCCCGAAATTAACGGTTTTCAAGTCGCGCAAATAATTCGTGCTCGCGGCGATGACGACGTTAATATCGTTTTCCTGACAAATAACGACGATTTTATTTTGAACGGCTACCGCGTTTTTGCTATCGGCTATTTCATGAAGCCAATTTCCAATCATGTAGACGACTTTAACGCCACTTTCGAGCACGTTTTCCGCAAAATTAGCGAAAAAAATCCCGAAATTGACTTGAATATCGGTCGCGAAAAAATTTCCGTGCTTTTTCGCAACATTTTATACATCGACATAGATTATCGTCACCGCCTTTGTTTTTATCTCGCTGACGGGAAAAAATTCGTCACCAACAACAATTATTCCGAAATTCAGCCCGTTTTGCTCGCTGATGAACGCTTTTTGGAGTGTTATCACCGAATTATTATCAATATGGATTACGTTAAATTCATGGAAAGCGACGATTTTACGCTTTTAGACGGCACTTCCATTCCGATTAGCCAGCGCAAAAAAAAGGAAGTCAAAGTTAAATTTATGCGCTATTTTGCCCATAAATAATTAATCATTCCAGTATAAACTGAGCCGCACAAAGCCATTCTCTTGACTGAAATCCGTAAATGCGGAATATTTTTTTGCAAAAATTTCCAGTGACGCCATGCCGAGTCCATGACCTGCTTTGTCCGTGTAAGGCAAACCATTTTCCCCGATTTTTACCTCCGAATCATAGCGATTTCCCACTTCTAAAACGTTTTGTCCGCCCATTTGCCGCATTATTAACGATATTTCCCTGTCGGAAGGATTTTTTTGTTTCAAACTCGCCGCGATTGCATTTTCCAATAAATTGCTGACCAGAACCGCTAAATCGTTTTCGTCCGTCGCTATTTTGACCGGTAAATCTATTTTTAAGCTAATTTTTATCTTTAATTTCTCTGCGCGCCGT
>JAFPVP010000023.1 GCA_017412925.1 Selenomonadaceae bacterium | reverse complement strand
GAATTAGGAATTAGGAATTAAAAATCCAATCCCTAACTCCCGTCTCCTAGATTTGATTAATGTCGAAGTGGCGATAATCCTTTTGCCCGATTTCGTAGAAGTTGTTGCCCTCGCAGTCGATAACGACAATGGCGGGGAAATCGACGACCTCCAAAGCCGCAACCGCTTCGGGACCGAGTTCGGGGTAAGCAAGCACGGTGTAACTTTTAACGGACTTTGCAATCAGTGCCGCCGCACCGCCGACCGCCGCGAAATAAGTTGCGCCGTTTTTCTTCATGGACTCGACGACTTCTTTTGTGCGCGAGCCTTTGCCGACCATGCCCTTGATACCTTGGTCAAGCATCGTGGGAGTATAGGCGTCCATTCTGCCCGAAGTCGTCGGACCGCAAGAACCAATCGGGTCGCCGGGTTTGGCGGGCGTGGGACCGAGATAATAAACGATTTGATTAGTCCAATCGACGGGCAATTTTTCGCCGCGAGCAAGAGCTTCCGTCATGACTTTATGGGCGGCGTCTCTTGCGCTGATAATCGTGCCGGTAATGAGGACGCTGTCGCCGGCTTTGAGCTTGCGCGACATCTCCTCGGTGAACGGCGTTGTAATTCGTATGCTTTCAGCCATTCTGTTAATCTCTCCTTTACAAAAATTTTTACGCTTGCTTAAAGGACACGGTGCGAGTGGCGCATAGCGTGACAGCAAATCGTGACTGCCACCGGCAAGCCCGCAATGTGCGTCGGAGCCCATTCAATGTTGACGGCAAGCGCGGAAGTCGTGCCGCCGAGCTGAGGACCAATACCCGTGGCGTTAATCATGTCCAAAAGTTCCTGCTCAAGCTTTGCGTATTCGGGCATGGGGTTGCGCTCGTCGATTGAACGGGTCAAAGCTTTTTTGGAAAGGAGCGCGGCTCTGTCCATCGTCCCGCCGATACCGACGCCCACGACCATAGGCGGGCAAGGATTCATGCTCGCGTGCAGGATAATTTCCATGACAGCCTTTTTGACGCCGCGAACGCCGTCAGCCGGCACGAGCATTTTAATTCCCGATTTGTTCTCGGAGCCGAAACCTTTAGGCGCGATTGTAATGCTGAGCTTGTCGCCGGGAACGATTTTGGTGTAGATGACGCCAGGCGTGTTGTTCTTGGTGTTGACGCGATTGAACAGCGGCTCGCCGACGACCGACTTGCGCAGGTAGCCCTCGGTGTAGCCCTTAGCAATGCCCGCGTTTACTGCCTCTTCCAAATCGCCGCCGACAATATGCAAGTCCTGCCCGACTTCCAAAAAGACAATCGTCATGCCGGTGTCTTGGCAATAGGGACGATCCTCCGCACGTGCAATTTCGGCGTTCTTGATAATCTGGTCGAGGACAATCTGCCCGACGGGCGATTTTTCCGTCTCGCGTCCGCGCTTCAGGGCACGATACACATCGTCCGGCAGATAATACGCCGCCTCCTTGCACATTTCGGCGACGTTCTCGGTTATGAGTTTAACGTCCAGCTCTCTCAAAGTAATCCCTCCTAAAAAATCCTACGTTACCTTTTCTTGCTTATTTGCCGCGCCGAAAAAAATTCCTGCAACTTTTTGATAAATTTTCGTTATCGTCATGGGCAAAAAAAATTCCCCGCGAAATTTTTCACGGGGATAAATTTTTTATCCGAAAGATTAGAGGTAAGCTTATTGGCTAATGGTTTGATTCAGCGCGTCAATCGAGGTGCGCAAGCCGGCCTCGACGCTCATCGTCAAATCTTCCATTTCGAGAGAAACATAACCGTTGTAGCCCATCATGCGGCACACGGAGAAGAATTCTTTCCACCATTGCAAATCGCGACCGCAACCGACTGCAACATAATTCCAAGTTCTATCAGCGGATTTATCGACGGGCAGATTCTCAAGCAAGCCGTCAACGTCTGCTTTGTAGCGTTCGATTCGGGCGTCTTTGCCGTGTATGTAGAAAATCTTTTCGCCGAGAGCGCGAGCGGCGGCAATCGGTTCCGCGCCCTGAATCATCAAATGCGACGGGTCAAGATTCATGCCAATCATCTTGCCCAAATCGGAGCCGACGACTTCGACGAGTTTGTTAAGGCTACGAACATTGTAAACGAGTTGGCAGGGAAATTCTTCGATAGCAATTTTTTCGACGCCGTTATCTTTGGCAAATTGCGCGTACTCTTTCCACCATTTGGCGGCGACTTCCCACTGATATTTTACCGCTTCGACCATGTAATTGACGCCGTCATATTCCGGCCAAGAAATTGTGGAAGTTATCCAGTTCGGAGTAACGTCGCCAGCTTTGGCTTCAGGCAGTCCCGACATCGTGACGATAGTTTTCACGCCGAGTTTGCCAGCGAGTTCCGCCGTGTCGTGAATGGTTTGGCTGTGAGCTTTGCCCATTGGATTGTTGACGAGCGGGTTGCCCGAACAGTTCAGCGCGGAAATTGCAATGTTGCGCTTGTCGAGTTCGTCCTTGAAAGTTTGGAGCTTGCCGGGATTGTCGAGCAGGTCGCGAGCCGAGGGAACATAGTGGCAACCGCCCCAGCCGCCAGTCGTGATTTCGACCGCGCCGATGCCGTAAGCTTTAACTTTGTCGAGCATTTCGCCGAACGGAATTTTCCCGAATACGTCCGAGCAGATTGAAAGTTTCATATTTAAGCCCTCCTAAAAATTTTTTATCAATGTTCTTGAAGAGTTGAACCGACCGATTGAATTTCTTCGCGGTTATAGTTGCGGAATTGATGTTCGATTTGCTCAAGCGTCTTGCCCATGGTTTCGGGGACGAAAAGCCGCGTGAAGGTTATCGCTATCAAACCGATTACAGCAAAGATGATGAACGTCGTTTGCAGACCGAAGCTTGCCAAAAGCGTCGGGAAGAACAAGCCGATAACAAAGTTCGTGACCCAGACAAACAAGACGCAAAGCCCCATGCCGTAACCGCGGAATCTCAACGGGATTATTTCAGAGATTGACAACCAGAGAATCGGACCAATCATGCCTTGCATGCTCAAGAGGAACAGAACCGTGCAGCAAAGGACGAGATACGGGAAAGCCGGGTGCCCGCTCATGACCATTGCCAAAATCGCAATCATCAGCAGGGAAAAAGTCGTGCCGCAAAAACCTGTCGTCAACATGCGCCGACGCGGCATTGTCTTCATAAGGTAAATACCTGTCGAAGTGCCGATAACCGACGCCAAACCGTTAAGCGTGTTTGCAATGATTGAAGCTTGGCGAGAGAAACCCGCCTCGTTGAGAACTTGCGAGCCGTAGTACATTATAGAGTTGACGCCCGTGAGCTGAGTAAAGCAAGCAATTCCGATG
>JAFPVP010000187.1 GCA_017412925.1 Selenomonadaceae bacterium | reverse complement strand
GGTTACAAATCTTTTCTTTACGAAGATGTTTTTGCTCGCGTCAAAGCTTTTACTCCGAAAAATTATGACGTGTGCATAATGTCTTCGGGCTTGTTCGACGAGACGCTGAACGAACTTGCGGCGGAAAATGATTGGTCGTATTTGAGCACGGCGCAAAACAATATTCCGCTCGTTCAAAATTTGGCGATAATGCTCCACGAACAGGCACAGCTTCTTTTCAAGATAGACGAAGATATTTTTATCACGGAGGGCGTCTTCGATACTTTGCTTAAGACGAGCGATTATGTTAAGGAGCACGGGCATTATAGCCAAATTGGATTCGTCGCGCCGCTCATTCCGATTAACAGTCACGGTCACGTTCGTCTTTTGGAAAAGCTAGGCTTGATTGAAACCTACGAAAAAATGTTTGAGCGAGCCTTCTACGGTTCTTTCTATTGGCAAATGATTGTCAATAATCCTGAAGTCTCAAAATTTTTCTGGGGCGAGGGTGGCTTCGTTCCCTCAATCGACGCAATGAACGCCGCCTTTCGGATTCAAAAAATGGAATACAGTATTTGCTCCATTCGGTTTAACATCGGTTGCATCTTGTTTCATCGAAATCTTTGGAGAAGCATGGACGGTTGGCAGTTGCCGCCGCCGGAAAGTTATGGCGGAGCACTGGACGAGTTTCAAATCTGTAGATTTTGTCTAAATAATGCTTTTGCGATGGTCGTGGCGGAAAATGCGCTTGTCGGGCATTTCTCTTTCGGAACGCAAAGCGACGCAATGAAAGAATACTATTTGAATCACCGCGAAGTTTTTCGTTGTCCTAAATAAAAAATTTTTGGAGGTAATCAGATGAACATTTACGAAGGAATTATCAGCGGTCGCGAGTTGAAGTTCGCGATAGTCGTGGCAAGATTTAACGATTTTATCACGAGCAAGCTTTTGGACGGAGCACTCGACGCGCTTAAACGCCACGAGACTCCCGACGAAAATATTTCCGTGGCGCGTGTGCCCGGCGCGTTCGAAATCCCGCTTGTCGCAAAAAAAATGGCGTCGACAGGAAATTTCGACGCGATAATTTGCTTGGGCGCGGTTATTCGCGGAGCCACCAGCCATTACGATTACGTTTGCAACGAAGTTTCAAAGGGCATTGCGCAGGTCGGACTTCAAAGCGGCGTCCCGACGATTTTCGGCATCGTCACCACGGAAAATATTCAGCAGGCGATTGAACGCGCCGGCACCAAATCGGGCAACAAAGGCTACGACGCGGCGATTTCCGCCATGGAGATGGCAAACCTCATAAAGGCAATGGACGCGCCTAAAGTCGAGCGCAAGCGTCGCGGTCGCAGGAAAAAAGTTCAGACGCCCGAAGCTGAAGCTTAAATTTCGACAACGGAACCGGTAGAAATTTTTTCGCCGCAGAGTTTTATAAAATCTTCTCCTGAGCAATGGCAAGGGAGAATTTTTTTTACGCCCAAATTTTTCATCTCGGCAAGCGTGCGGGAAATTCTCTCCTGCGTCGCGCCAGTCAAGTGCAAGCCGCCAATCACGCAATGAATCGGCGCGGAAAATCTTTCGCGAACGTCGGCAACGATATTCAAAATGCCCGAATGCGCGCACGCCGTCACGATTGATAAGCCGTCGCGACCGCGCAGGACTAAAACAATTTCGTCGCTGAAGTCGTCGGGAATTTTTTTGTCGCCGCGCAGAAATTTTTCGGGAATGGTTTCAAAGTCGTAACGCCGCTTAAAATTTCCAACAAGCCACGCCGTATCATCAAGCTCCAGCACGTCGCGGCAAATTTTCTGCTCAATGCCCCGCTCCGCCAAAAAATTTCTGTCGAAGCCGCAACCGCGATATTTATCCAGAGAAAATTTTTCTTCCCAAAAGTTCTCGCCCGTGTAGACCGTTTTAATCGGCGCGAACTCCAAAAGCCTTGGGAAGCCGCCCGCGTGGTCGTAGTGCGAATGACTAAGCGCAACGATTTTTATGCCGCGCAGGTCGCTCCCCAAAGTTTTTGCGTTGTCGAAGGCGGCTCCCGTGTGTCCGCAGTCAAAAATAAATTTCGTCCGCGAAGTTTCAACCAAAAAGCTCAGCCCGTGCTCGGCGATTAATTCCGAACCGGCGGGCTTTGTGTTTTCAATTAGAATTGTCAGCGTCGCCAATTATGAAGCTCATCTCCGTTTCAAAAACCGCGCCCGCCGCAAGCTTGATAATGCCTTCCTTATCTTTCAGCTCGCCGGCAAAATCTTCGTAATCGGCGTGACCGTGCCACGGCTCGATACAAATAAACGGTGCGCCGCCCTGTGCGGGAGTCCAGAAGCCCCAGTACGGGAAATCTTTAGCGCGAATGGTGATTGACTTGGAACTTTTTCGCGAACAAACGGAGACTTCATCGGATTTTAAATCGTCAAAGACAATCGCGTCGCCCTTGAAAAGTTCGTAGCTCAAAGGAAGTTCGTCGCCGTCAAGCAAGGGAGTTTTTTCGCGGGACAAAGTGCCGTTCGCGTTCAGACGAATGCAAGAAGATTTTTCCGCGCGATTGAATTTAAGGTAGCAGTCCGCGAAATTTTCCCTGTAATTAATCGGGCAACTAATCGCGGGGTGTGCGCCGATAGAAAAATAAATTTCCTTGTCGTCGACGTTCGTGACTTTCCAGCGAACTTTGATTTCACTGCCGATAAGCTCGAAGGAAATTTCCAGGCGGAATTTGTACGGATAAACTTTAAGCGTGGCGGCGTTGGATTCAAGCGCGAAAGTCAACGTGTTGTCGGTGGCGTCGACGAGCCAGAAATCAGTTGTGCGGGCGAAACCGTGACCGGGCAAACTAAATTCCTTGCCTTCGGCGCGGTACTTATCATCGACGAGCTTGCCAACAATCGGGAAGAGCACGGGCGAAGAAAATTTCCACCACGTCGGGTCGCTGTCGAAAAGGTATTCGGTGCCGTCAGCGAGTGCGGTTATCGATTTGAGCTCCGCGCCGCGCTCGGCTACTTTGATTTTAAGAACTCCGTTTTTGAGTGTGTGCAACATAAAAATTCTCCTTTATAAAAAATTTCAGCGGTGTGAACTGTGCCGCGTGATTTCAACCAATCCGAGCGGTGTCATGTCGACGATTTTTGTTTTCTTCCTGTCTAGGGCGGCTCGTTCGCGCAGGAAGTTCATCAAAATTTTCTTGTGCGCGTCGCTTTCCATGTCAATAAAATCCACGACGATAATCCCGCCCAAGTCGCGCAACTTCAGCTGTTTGAGGATTAGCTCCGCCGCCTCCAAGTTCGTTTTTAAAATCGTCTCGTCAAAATTTTTGTCGCCGATAAATTTGCCAGTGTTCACGTCGATGGCGGTCAAAGCTTCTGTCCTGTCGATGACGATTTGTCCGCCGCCAGGCAACGGCAATTCTCGCCGACTAATTTTTGAAATTTCCTCCGCAACGCCGAACGCTTCAAAAATCGGCGTATCGCCATCATAAAATTTTACGTTGCCAAGTTCGGCGAGCCGCTGATAAATTTTCAAGTTGTCAATGAAAATCCCGGCGTCGTCAGTATATTCGTCGCGAAGAATTTTTTCAAGCAAATCGTTGTCGCTGTAAAGGAGTGCGGGCGGCTTACGTTTGGAGTTGCGCTCCAGAATTTTTGCCCAGAGAGTTTGGAGTTTCGCCAGTTCGTCAAGCAAAATTTTTTCGTCGCAATCAGCCGCCGCCGTCCTGACGATTATGCCCGCCGTCTTAGGACGAATTTTTTTTGCCAGCGCGTGGAGGCGTTGCCTCTCTTCGCCGCGAATTTTGCCGGACACGCCGATATATCCGAGCGTCGGCAAGAAAATTAAAAATCGTCCCGCCAAGCTGATATTGAGCGTCGCCCGCGCACCTTTCAAGCCGCATTCGTCCTTGTCAATCTGAATCAAGACACTTTGCCCGACGGAAAAATTTTTCGGCGCATTGAATTGCAGGAAAGCATTTTTGTCGCGCCCGATGTCCACGAACGCCGCCTGCATTCCTGGCAGAAAATTTTTCACACGCCCTTTGTAGATGTTGCCGACAAGTTGCGGCTCGTCGTCGTGGGCAATGTGAATCGCGCTGACTTGAGCGTCCTCAACGACAACCGCGCACGTTTCGCCGAGCTTGCGGCTTATAATTATCTGTTTCATTAAATCTATCTCTTTATCATTGAATTAAACTTTATCAGCATGGCTTATCGGCAGACCTTTCGACTGTCTTATAATATGCCCGTCTACCTCGCGATAAATGTAGACGTAACTGTCGCCGAGCCGCTTTTCATTTTCAATTTGTTACTGGAAGGAGGGCGCGACAACTTCATTAAGCTATGCTTCCCGCCTCGTAGCTGAACTTTTTACCTGCGCCACGTCACGGACCGCCGAAAAAAATTCCCTCCGCCTTGGAGGGCTTTTTTATTTTATTTTTCACGTAGCCACCTCCGAATAACACTGCTATTGAGTCTTGGAAGCGATTTGTTATCCTCGTTGTCACCGTGTTAATTATAGCAAGAATTTTAATCACACGCAAGATGTGGACATTGCGCAACTTGCCCAATTCTAACCTCGGCGACAACTTTAAGAGCAATGAAAGCCTTTCTTCAAATTCGAAGATACCTACTTCACCTGCGATGTCAAACATTTGTATCCGATTTTTGCCAAACTCGCACCACACGCCAAAGATCCTTTTGCAATTAGGGTTAGGAATTAGCAATTAATTCCTAATTATCCGCAAGTGCAGTTGACGCTTTTTAGTGCGTGAGGTTTGAAAAT
>JAFPVP010000186.1 GCA_017412925.1 Selenomonadaceae bacterium | reverse complement strand
TCTGCGCAAGAAACTTAAAGAGCGCGGCATAAAAAATTTAAAAGTCGTCTGGTCGGACGAGCCGCCGCTCCCCGTGAAAAATTTTATCGGGAGTACGGCGTTCGTGCCGAGTGTCGCGGGACTGATTCTGGCGGGCGAAGTTGTCAAGGATTTGATTTCTAAAGGTTGAGCAAACTGTCTTAAATCATGGGCGCGGATATTTTTTACAGAGCGCGGCATAAAAAATCTTAAAGTCGTCTGGTCGGACGAGCTGCCACTCCCCGTGAAAAATTTTATCGGGAGTACGGCGTTCGAGCCGAGTGTCGCGAGCTTGATTCTGGCGGGCGAAGTCGTCAGGGATTTGCTTTCTAAAGATTGAGCAACGATTATCATTGTTTTTTGTGTTATAATCTTTTGCGGAGGTGTTGATAATGTCTTTTCCGAAAAATTTTTTGTGGGGCGGAGCTGTCGCCGCTCATCAACTTGAGGGCGCATACAACGAAGGCGGCAAAGGTTTAAGCGTCGCGGACGTCATGACGGCGGGGGCTCACGGCGTGGCGCGCGAGATCACTGACGGCGTCATCGACGGTAAAAATTATCCGAATCACACGGGCATTGATTTTTTCCACCGTTATCCCGGCGACGTGAAACTTTTCGCTGAAATGGGCTTTAAATGTTTCCGCACGTCGATTGCGTGGACGCGCATTTTCCCGAACGGCGACGAGACCGAGCCAAACGAGGCGGGCTTGAAATTTTACGACGACTTATTCGACGAGCTGTTGAAATATAATATCGAGCCGGTCATCACGCTCAGCCATTTTGAAATGCCGTTTCACCTCGCCAAAACTTACGGCGGCTGGACTAATCGCAAGCTCGTCGACTTTTTTGTTCGCTACGCTGAAGTCGTCATGACGCGCTACAAAGACAAGGTTAAATATTGGATGACGTTCAACGAGATTAACAATCAAGGCAACGTCGGCAACGATTTCTTCAGCTGGACGAATTCGGGCTTCCTGTTCAGCGCGTGCGAAAATCGTTATGCTGCGGTGTATCAGGCGGCGCATCATCAATTCGTGGCGAGTGCTCTAGTCGTCAAGCGCGGGCACGAGATTAATCCCAACTTTAAAATCGGCTGTATGGTCGCGTGGGTTCCGATTTATCCTTACTCGTGCAATCCCGATGATATGATAATTTCCGTAGAAGAAATGCACGATAGAACTTATTTTGCCGACGTGCAAGCTCGCGGACACTATCCCGCCTATGCAAAAAAAATTTGGGAGCGCACCAACTCTGCGCCGAAAATTTTGGAAGGCGACGATAAAATTTTGGCGGAGGGCACAGTCGATTATATCGGCTTCAGCTACTACATGAGCAAGACGGTTAAAGCGGACGCAATTAACAAAACTGCAAACTACGGCGAATCGGAGCACACCGTTGCCAATCCTTACATAAAAGTCAGCGATTGGGGCTGGTCGATTGATCCGGTCGGCTTGCGCTACGTCCTGGCGACGCTTTACGAACGCTACGAATTGCCGCTGTTTATCGTCGAGAACGGGTTCGGCGCGATTGACGTTAAAGAGGCGGACGGCTCCGTCAACGACACTTATCGCATTGATTATTTGCGCCGCCACATCGCCGAGGCAAAAAAGGCGGTCGAGATTGACGGCGTCGAACTTATGGGCTACACGCCGTGGGGCTGTATTGATTTGGTTTCTGCCACGACCGGCGAAATGAAGAAACGCTACGGATTTATCTACGTCGACAAAAACAACGACGGCTCCGGCACCCTTGAACGCAGCAAAAAACTTTCGTTCGATTGGTATAAAAAAGTTATCGCGACCAACGGCGAGGAATTTTGACAAATTTATTAGTCGCTAGAAATTTAAAAGCCCCGAAGCTTGCGAAAAGTTTCGAGGCTTTTTTTATGGCGTGACGACGAAATTAATTTCCATGAGAGCGGGACGCGACGCGGCGAAGACTGAATCTTTCAGGGAGCCGAGCACGCGCGTTAAGTTCAAAGTCTTTGAGCCGTCGAAATTTTTTGCCGCGCCGTCGACGTTCACGCTCCACAGCTCCACCCACGCCGGCAATCGGCAACCGCGCTCCGTCGGCATGATTTTTATCCGCACGAAATTTAATTTTCCTTCCGCCAGCGATTTTTCCGGCGTCAACGAAACTTTTACCAAGAAAATTCCCGCTTGCCGTTCGTCCTTGAGCAGATTGACGCGCACATCATTTTTTTCAAGCGGCGTCCATTCTTCTCCGTCGGCAGAAAAAATTTCAATCGCGGAATCAATTTCCGATAAGTCAAGCGGACAGGCTCCGAGCGGCGGCTGATATTGCCAGCTGAACATGAACGACGCCGCCTCCGAAAAATTATCCGCGCCGAATTCTTTAACCCGTTCGTCTAAGCCGAGCGTGTCGTCCGAATAAAAATTTTCCACGTCGCCGAGCTTAAAGTTGGAAAAATCGCCGGGCGTCTCCGTCAAATTTTCCGATAGCAAAAGATAGCCCATGTCGTTGGGCAAAGTCTGCCGCTCATTGAACTTGCGCAGAAAATTTTTAACCGCGTCGTCGCGCCCAAGGATTAACAAATAAAACGGGCGGTAGCGGTCGGGATTGTCGTAAGAATTGTAAGTGAACTTCGCGGCGTTCAAGCCCACGTCGAAAATTTCTCCGCGAAAAGAATTTCTAATCCCAACGACGGCAACGGCAAGATGATTGGCAAAAAATTTATCGCGGAGCTTTTGCGCGACGTTTGACCAATCGGACTTGCTCTCAAATAAATCCGTGACGATAATCGACAAGTGATTCGTATCCGCGCGGTCGACGACATTGGCAACGGCGGTTATCGGCTCGGTATAAACTTCGGGCGCGGTTAATCGTCGATAATTCGTGCGGTCAAGCGCGTGAATTTGTGCTCCGAAGGAAAAAAATTTCGTTTCGCCCATGGAGCCGCATAAATCGCCCAAAAGATCGGGTAGCGTCAGATAAACATTGCCCGCCGCCAAAGTCGTGAAGCCCTTCATTGAAACCGTCGCGTCGAAATAAATATCCGTGTCGATTTGCTCCGAAGTCAAAATTTGCGGCAATGTCCCAGGCAACGGCGGCACGCTTTGAATTTTATTTCCGCAACCGCAAAGCAATAAACTGAACGCAAACAACAGAACAAAATTTTTAATTACGCATTTCGCATTACGCATTGCGCATTGCCTTTACATGGCTTTAACGGGAATGGGACCGCGCGAAAGGGCAATCGTTCCCGTGCGCGCAATCTCGACAATCTCGTAATCGCTCAAGACTTCGCAGATGGCGTCGATTTTATTTTGGCTGCCCGTGAGTTCGATGACGACGTTCTCGCTGGTGATGTCGACGATTTGGGCGCGGAAAATATCGACGACGCTGACTAAATCGGCGCGGGTCTGCTTGTTCGCGCGGACTTTAATCATGACGAGTTCGCGCTCAATCGACGGCGACTTGCTGAGATTGACGATTTTAATCACGTCGATTAATTTGCTGAGCTGATTGACGACTTGGTCAAGCTCGTTTTCCGATTCGACGCTGACGACGATATTAATCCTCGTGACGGACGGCTCCTCGGTGTAGCCGGCGGAAATGCTTTCGATGTTAAAGGCGCGGCGGCTGATAAGTCCGGATACGTGCGCCAAGACGCCAGGCTTATTCTCGACCAGAACTGCCAGAAAATATTTTTTCAAGACAATATCCTCCCTAAAATTTTAATTACAAAGAACGCGGCGACTCGCTAAATCTCTTTGAACGTTTCAGCGCGTTAACTGTTTGGTTACCATGCTGGCGTGCGCAAGCACTCTCAACGGGTGCTTGTTTTTTTGTTTAGAGATAGCTAATTGGGTTGACGCGGTTGCCGTTGACGTGA
>JAFPVP010000022.1 GCA_017412925.1 Selenomonadaceae bacterium | reverse complement strand
TTGTAAGCCTCGATAATGTCGCCTTCGCGGAAATCGCGATAATCGACAATGGAAATACCGCATTCGTAGCCCGCCGCAACTTCCTTGACTTCGTCCTTGAAGCGGCGCAGAGAATCAATTTCCCCGTCGAACATTTCGATATTGTCGCGCAGGATACGAATCTTGCTGTTGTTGAAAATTTTTCCTTCCTGAACATAAGAGCCGGCAACGAGAGCTTTGGAGAACTTCATGACCTTGCGAATCTCGACGCGCCCTTGAATGACTTCCTTAAACTTCGGCGCGAGCAAACCGCTCATGGCGTCCTGCACGTCGTGAATTGCGTCGTAGATAACGCGGTAAGTTCTGATGTCGACGTTTTCGGTAGTGGCGGCTTTGCGGGCGTTGTTGTCGGGGCGCACGTTGAAGGCGATAATCAGCGCGTTGGAGGAGGAGGCGAGCATTACGTCATTTTCCGTGACCGCGCCAACGCCCGAATGAACGATATTAACGCGGACTTCGTCGTTTTTGTTGAGCGACAGGAGCGAACTTGACAGAGCCTCCACCGAGCCTTGAACGTCAGCTTTGACGACGATATTTAAATCCTTCAGCGAGCCAGCTTGAATCTGATTGAACAGGTCGTCGAGCGAAACTTTCTTGGACTTAATCAACTCGTTGCGCTGGCGTTCGATTCTGTGTTCGGCGATTGATTTAACCATTTTTTCGTCAAGCACGGCAAGAATATCGCCGGCGGCGGGCACGTCATTCAAGCCCAAAACTTCGACGGGGACGCTAGGACCAGCTTTTTTGAGATTGTCGCCGCGTTCGTTCATCATGGCGCGAACTCTGCCGTAAGTGGTGCCCGCAACGATATGGTCGCCGATTCTAAGCGTGCCGCTCTGAACCAAAACCGTAGCGACGGAGCCGCGTCCTTTGTCGCGTTGCGCCTCAATGATAACGCCGCGCGCCTCGCGGTTGGGATTGGCTTTGAATTCTTGAACGTCGGCTTCAAACAAAATTTCTTCCAGCAAATCGTTAATGCCGATATTTTTCTTGGCGGAAACTTCAACCATGGTCGTGTTGCCGCCGAAATCGCGGCTGACAAGTTCCTGATTCATGAGCTCCTGCTTGACGCGCATGGGATTTGCGCCGGGCTTGTCGATTTTGTTAATGGCGACGATAATCGGGACGTTGGCGGCTTTGGCGTGATTAATCGCCTCAATCGTCTGCGGCATGACGCCATCATCAGCGGCGACGACCAAAATCGCAATGTCGGTGACTTGTGCGCCGCGGGCACGCATGGCAGTGAAAGCCTCGTGACCGGGTGTGTCAAGGAAGACGATTTTTCTGTCGTTGCAAATGACTTGATACGCGCCGATATGCTGAGTTATGCCGCCGGCCTCGGTTGCCGTGACGGAAGATTTTCTGATAACGTCGAGCAGAGAAGTTTTGCCGTGGTCGACGTGCCCCATAACGGTTACGACGGGCGGGCGGATTTTCAACGTGGAGGGATCGTCTTCAATTTCGGGAATAAGCGTCGGGTCAACTTCGGGCGGGAGCTCCTCGGCAGTGACGCCGAACTCTGCGGCGACGAGCGCGGCGGTGTCGAAGTCAATGACTTGGTTAATCGTAGCGACGGAGCCCATCATCAAAAGTTTCTTAATGACTTCGACGGCGGTGCAACTCATCTTGCTTGCCAAATCCTTAACCGCGATGGTCTCGCCAACTTTGATATGTGTCGGGCGAGCGATTTCGACTTTGCGGACGGGTTGCGGTGCCGGACGATTTTTCTTCCGCGCAGATTTCGGAGCACGCTGTTTATCGGTTGCCTGCGCAGCTTGAGTTTTGGCAGCTTCCTTGGCGTTGGCGGGTCCTTGACGGTTGCGGTTGCGCTGACGATTATTTTTGTTGCCGTCTTCGCGCTGACGATTTTTCGATTGACGGTCGCCGCGTTCCCCGCGATTGTCCTGCTTATCCTGCCGCTCCTGCCGAATTTCCTGCTTATCCTGACGTTCCTGCTTGCCGCGCTTTTGTTGCTGTTGCTGTTGTTGGGGTTGCGGTTTTTGTTCGGGCTTAGCCTGTTTTTGTTGAGGTTGCGGTTTTTGTTCGGGCTTAGCCTGTTTTTGTTGGGGTTGCGGTTTTTGTTCGGGCTTAGCCTGTTTTTGTTGAGGTTGCGGTTTTTGTTCGGGCTTAGCGGGTTTTTGTTGAGGTTGAGGCTTTTGTTCGGGCTTAGCCTGTTTTTGTTGAGGTTGCGGTTTTTGTTCGGGCTTAGCCTGTTTCTGTTGCGGTTGAGGCTTTTGTTCGGGCTTAGCCTGTTTTTGTTGAGGTTGAGGCTTTTGTTCGGGCTTAGCCTGCTTTTGTTGCGGCTGAGTTTTTTGTTCGGGCTTAGCGGGCTTTTGTTGAGGTTGAGGCTTTTGTTCGGGCTTAGCCTGCTTTTGTTGCGGCTGAGGCTTTTGTTCGGGCTTAGCCTGCTTTTGTTGCGGTTGAGGCTTTTGTTCTGGCTTAGCGGGCTTTTGTTGCGGTTTGGGATTTGATTCCGTCGCAGGTTTGGCGGCAGGTTCGACGGGTTTGCGCCGCGCAAAATTAGCCTTGACCAATTCATAAGCCTCCGACTCCACGCCGCTGAAACGATTCTTGACTTTGATTCTGCGCTTGTTCAGAAAATCTATAATGACCTGCTCATCTTGATTGAATTCTTTCGCCATGTCATAGATTCTATACTTAATCGGTTTTGACATAGATCCACCCCCGTTGGAAATTTTTGTTTACATGTGAACTTTCTCCTTTATCATGTCATAAAGTTCATTCGGCAATTTGACTTTGAAAATTTTGTCGAAGTTGCGCCGCTTGCCTAAAGTTGCGACGCACTCGGAAGATTTGCAGATATACGCGCCGCGCCCTGGAGCTTTGCCGGTTTCGTCGATTAAAATTTCTCCGGCAGAATTTTTGACGACGCGCAACAGCTCTGACTTGTGACGGACTTGACGACAGACGACGCAGCGGCGCATCTCGATTTGCTTAATCGCCGTGCCCTTGGCGGTCTTGCCACGTGACATTATTTTTTGCCCTTCTTTTGGCGCGGCTTGACGACTGCCATTGCGCCCGAAATATCGACTTCGTGCATATCGTCTTCCAGCGGAGAATTTCGCGCTTGCTTGAGACTTTTAATATCAATTTTCCAACCAGTGAGCCGCGCGGCAAGTCTGGCGTTCTGCCCCTCTTTGCCGATTGCCAAACTCAACTGATTATCGGGCACGACCACGCGGCAATTTTTGTCCTCGCTGTTGAGCGCGACGCTGATAATTTTGGCGGGGCTTAGCGCGTTGGCAATGAAGACGCCCGCATTGGGGCTCCACTCGATAACGTCAAGTTTTTCCTCGCCGAGTTCATCCGTGACGTATTTTATCCTGCTGCCGCGTTGACCGACGCACGAACCGACCGCCTCGACGTTCGGGTCTTTGGAGTAGACAGCAACCTTTGCACGCGCGCCCGCCTCACGAGCCACGCTCTTTATCTCAAGAACGCCCTCCTGAATTTCGGGAATTTCAAGTTCAAACAGGCGGCGCAAAAAATTCGGGTGCGTGCGCGAAAGAAAAACTTGCGGACCTTTGCCGCCTTTTTCCACCCTGATGATATAGGCGCGAACCACGTCGCCGATTTTGTAGTTGTCGTTGAACGTCTGTTCGCTCGGCTCCAAAATCGCCTCCGTCTTGCCGACTTCAACGATTAAATCTCCGTTTTCAATCCGGACGACGTGCCCTTTAACTAGGTCGCTGTCACGGTTGGTGAATTCGTCGTAAATGACGCCGCGCTCCGCCTCGCGCAACTTCTGAACAACACTTTGCTTGGCGGCCTGCGCGGCTATGCGCCCGAAATCTTTTGGCGTGACTTCGATACGAACCAAGCCCTCGTTGTTGAATTGGTAATTGTTCTTTTCAACCTCTTCCATAGAAATTTCTAGCTTGGGGTCTTCAACCTCCTCGACGGGAATCTTCAGCGAGTAAACATGGAAGCTACCCTTCTCCCTGTCGATTTCAACTTCAAAGGTGTCGTCGTCTTGATTAAAATTTTTTTTGTAGGCGACTTTCAGCGCGGATTCAACCGCCTCGTACAAAACTTCCGGCGAAATTTCTTTTTCGGTGCACAAATCTTTGAGCGCGTCAATCAAGCTCAACTCTTGTTTCTTTCTTCTCACAGCCAAGTAAATTCTTCCTCCCACTTTTTTTAGAAATCTATATGCAATCTCACTTGCGCGACTTTTTCACGCGGCAAGGGCGCAATATCTTTTAGCTTTAAAAATTTTTCGTCGCGACCTTCCAACTCTCCAACAAAAATTTTCTTCCCGTCAAGCGGCGCGTAAAGTGTCACGTCGACAACCTTGCCCGCCTCGCGGATAAAATCTCTGTCCTTCTTCAAGACGCGGTCGATGCCTGGCGAGGAGACCTCCAAAATATACGCCCCGCCGATTATGTCGGCTTCGTCGAGTTTCGCGCTCAATCGTTCGCTGACGGTTTGGCAGTCGTCCAAATCGACGCCGCCAGCCTTGTCCACGAAGACCCGCAGATACCAATCGCGACCTTCCTTGACGTACTCCACGTCGACCAGCTCATAATCCGTGTCCGCCAAAAGTTCTGCCAGCAAATCCTCCGTTTGCATTTCAATTTTGCTCAATCGCTCACCCCCGAAAATTTTCCCTTACAACGTGAAAGAGTGGACGCGCGCCCACTCTTTCAACTAAGCTATGTCCCAAAAATTTTCTTCCGCCTGTGCGAAAAGTTAAAAAAATTTCTGCAATAAACGCCTCCAAATTTTCTAATCGCAAGCGGTATTCTACACAATGATTTTAATTTTGACAAGTATTTTTTGCGGATTATCTGCCGAATGCCTTTGCAACTTTAACGAGTTCGCCGCGAATTTTTATGTGTTGCGGACAAACTTTTTCGCACGCGCCACATTTTATGCAATCGCCGGCATTGTTTTTGCCGTGCATTTTCACTTGCCAATTATACTGATTGTCGGCGAAGTTCTTGTTTTTGTAGAGCGTCAAGATATTGTACGCCGTGAACGAGCCGCTGATACCGATATTCTGCGGACAAACTTTAGCGCAATAATCGCAGGTCGTGCAGGGGATAATCGGCAAGCTAGCCAAAACTCTGCGCGCCTCCTCAACCGTTGCCCGTTCGGAGTCGTCAAGCCGCACAAAATTTTCCATGTAAGCGACGTTGTCTTTCATCTGGTCGAGCGTGCTCATGCCGGAAAGAACGGTTATCACGCCGTCGAGACTTGCCGCGAAACGAATCGCCCACGAAGCAAGCGACACATCGGGGTTGGCGGCATTGAAAACAGCTTTGACTTCGTCGGGCGGAGTTGCCAGCATGCCGCCTTTAATCGGCTCCATGATGACAATCGGCTTGCCGTGCTTGCGTGCGACTTCATAGCAGCCGCGCGATTGAATGGCGGGATTTTCCCAGTCCGCGTAGTTAATTTGCAGCTGAACGAATTCGGCTTCGGGGTGCGCCGTTAAAATTTCGTCGAGCTCTTCGGGCGTGGAGTGGAACGAAAAGCCCACGTGCTTAATTAAACCTTCGCGCTTCTTCTCAAAGACAAAATCCCACATCTTGAACCGCTCAAAAAATTCCGTGCGGGTCTCGCCGAGATTGTGCAGGAGATAAAAATCAAAATAGCCCGCGCCCGTCCGTGCCAGCGAAGTCTCAAATTGCGCGATTGCATCTTCCCGCGTCTTGCAATTAATCCACGCGGCATTTTTCGTCGCCAACGTGAATTTGTCGCGCGGATAACGTTCGATTAACGCCGCGCGAATTGCCTCCTCCGAGCCTGGATAAGCCCAAGCCGTGTCAAAGTACGTGAAGCCCTTCGACAGGAAAAGGTCAACCATCTGTTTGACTTGCTCAAGGTCAATGGTTCCGTCTTCGAGCTTAGGAAGTCTCATCAAGCCGAAGCCCAACTTTTTAATTTCTTCACCGAGATAAGCCATATTAAAACCTCCCAAAAATACACAAAAACTTTGCTCAAGAGTTTCTGCAGTAAATATACTTTTTATGGCTTATCCTGTCAAACGAAAATTTAATTCTTGAGGCGTTGCGCGAGCTTATATTTCAGCATGCCGTAAAATGTCATCAGCGACAACGCGCCGCCGACCCAAAAAATTTCTACGTGTGCGCAAATGTCCGCGTTCTCTCCGACAAGAGTCAAGTCGCGGAAATCCATTGCGATATAGTGAACGGGTTGCAAGTACGAGAGCCACTTAACCGCGTCGAACATTCCGATTTCCGGCCAAATGTAGCCCGAAATTAAAAACGCCGGCAACGTGTAGAAGACCATGCATTGACACAATCCTATTTTCGTTCGGAAGAATAACGCCGCAATGCCCGATAAATTTTCGACGACGAACAGGAACGCCAAGCACAAAATCATCGTCGTGAATATGTCGCCTTTGAACGGAAGATTGAATAGCCGCGCCAAGAAAAACATTCCAAGCACAATCGAGCAAAAACTCATGAACAGGTAGAAAATCGACTTCGCCGCCAAAATTTTTTCGACGTTGCCGTTGTCGAAGAAACCTCCGTTGAAGTCTTCGTACATTGACATTGAAAAGCCCATTATCATTCCGATTTGCGTTGCCATAAGCATGACGCCGTAGACGTAAAACTCCAGATAACTTTGCGTCGGGTTGCCGTAAGTCCTCACACTCACGGAAATTGCTGACGGCGATAATTGCGGCGTTCCGTTCGACATTGCGGCGTTCATCGCGAACTGTGCCGAGAAAACTCCGACGGCTGATTGCATGGGCGAGGCGGCGTAACCCGCTTGCAAGGTGTTGGCTCCGTCCTGCATGAACGCCAAATCTATCGGCTGTTGCGTGTAGAATTTTTTCGCGAAGTTTTCGGGGATTATCAAGACCGCCGCCAACTCGCCCGAACGCAACTTTTCAACCGAAACAAATTCGTCCGTCAAAGTCTCGCGGTAGTCGTATTGGTCGGCGTCCATGACAGCTTTAATTAACTCTCGGCTCAGCGGCGTGTCGTCCAAATCGCAGACCGCCACGGGGATATTTTGCACCGTCTCGTTGCGGTAAAGGTTGCCAATCAAGAGCGCGTAAGCAGAAGCCGCGCAGACCAAAACGAACATCACCGACGGTCGCTCATGAACCAGCAACCGCCACTCGCGCAGTATCAGTTCCAACATAGCGTCTCACCCCGATAAATGCCAACACAAAAAATATTCCGCCAAGCAACAGCATCATCGCCGAATCGTATTGCAAGCCCGCCCGCCTAACCTTTGACGAGCAGACTGCGCAGGTTGTCGGCGGAATAACCGATTGGCATAATGTACGACAGGAACAGGCTGAAGTTGTCCATAGACGTGCGCGGCCAAATCGCTCCGCTGAACAAGACCGACGGCATGATATAAAACAACGGCAAGGTTATCGCTTTTTGCGGGATATTGACCCACGCGCCCACGAACAGCGCGAACGCCATCATGCAAGCGACGAACGTCAGCAAGAGGAACATTATTTCTCCGAAGTCGCCGCGACAAATCATCTTGAAGGCACCCAAGCCTATCGCAAGGCAAATCGCCACGACCGCCGTCTCGTAAACGACGTAGACAAATAATTTCGCGCCGAGGACTGTGAACGGACTTTCCGCCAATTCACGCCTGCGATATTTTTTTTCCAGCGAAAACGACGGAGCCATCGTGAAAACCGTCGCGATTTGTCCGCTGTGCACAATCAGTGCCGCCAAGAAAAAATCTATGTAACCGCCCGTCGGGTTGTAGAGCATTCGCGAAGACAAATTCAACACGCTCTGCGCCTGTGCGGACGACCAGCCTGCCGCCATTCGACGATTGACGACGGTTGTTGAATTGTGCGCACCGACGACCGATTGAACCGCCCGTGACGCCGTGCCGCTCAAGACCGTGTTCTTGTTGTCGACGATAAGCTCAATGACGGACGCTTTGCCGCTCAAAACGTTTTTGGAATAATCCTTCGGGATAACGACGATTGCCGAAACTTTTTCGCGGATAATCGTCTGCTCAAAATCCATTGGCGACGTCTGAACGAACTTAATTGCAACTTCCGGCGTGTCGTACAGATCGCGAATCAGCCCTTGACTTCGGAAGCCGTCATCCAAGTTGCAAACGATAATCGGCACGTCGGTCAACGAGTTCTTGTAAAACAGCCCGCCGAAAATCAGCGTGAACAGGACGGGGATAAAAAACAACACGCCCGCTATCCGCAAGTGGACGGTGTACATCATGCGAATTTCTTCAAAGACTTTTGCAAAAAATTTCATGACGTTACCTCAGCAACTTGAAACGCATGCCGGGATAAATCCGCTCGTCGTTCGTGCGCACCTTCAGGTTGAACGCGATAATATCAACGTCGCCGCGTTCTGAAGTCGCCTTTTGCGTCGCGAAGTCAGCTTTACGGCGAATGCTCTCGACCGTGCCGTCAAGCTTGACAGAATCGTTGCGCCCCTGCATTTGAATTTTGTCGCCGACGGCGAAGGCGTTTATTTCGGTCTCCTTGATTTTGAAGTCAACACTGTTGTTAAAGCGGTCGAACCTTCCTCGACGTATTTGTTGGTAATGATTCCGTCGAACGGCGCGTGAATTTCGGTTTCGTGCAAATTCAAGTTCGCGCTGTCCAGTTGGCTTTGCAATGCTTGAGCCTGTTGACGGGCGGCGGCGATTTGAGCTTGATTTTGTTCGTTCTGCAATAACGCGGCCTTTGCGCTGTCGACGCCCGCTTGAGCAGCCGCTTGAGCCGCAAGCGCGTCGTCCAGTCGCGATTTGTAACTGTCGTAGAGTGAAGCCGAAACTGCGTCCGCCTTCAACAGCTCGCGGTAACGAACTTCCTCTTTCGCCGCCAAATTGACGGCAGTCGTCGCCTGATTCAATTTTGCTTCCGCCGCGTTCAAATTTGCGTCAAGCGTTCCCTCCGCGCTTTGCAAAGCGATTATGACTTGCTGAAGCTGTGCGTTTTGCGCCGCCAATGACGCTTGAGCCTGTCGCTGTTGAGGTTCTTGGTAGTCGCTGTCAATTCGCGCGATAACTTGCCCTTGCTTGACAACGTCGCCCTCATCGACAAGCAACGACACGACGCGCCCGCTGACCTTGGAGTTGATGTTGATTTCCTTGGCGTCCGCCATGCCCCACGTCTCGACGACGTCCGCCCGCGCCGCGCGCACCTGCCAATAAAAAAGACCGACGCCCGCCGCAACCACGATGATTGCAAGAATGATTTTTGTTAGGTTTTTGTTCATGCCGCTCGCCTCTTCCCGATGATATTAACGATACGCAAAAAAATTTTCGCGTACCAAATTTATCATGCGCCCGCGCCGGTGTCAATCATTGCCGCAACAAAAAACCGCTCCTCCGAGCGGCAATGTTTATCGTGCCTTCAAGCCGTACAAGACCAAATCGCCTACTGCGTCCGTCGTCTCTTTGTAGGAAAAATTTGTTCGGCTTAAAAATTCGGAACTGCCCAAAGCCTCGAACAGCACCGTCAAAATTTCTTCGACGACGGATAAATTTACGTTGCGATAAAGTCCCTCGTCCGTGCCGATTTTTATCAGCTCGATCACAGTGTGTATCGTGCACCGATGAAAATCTTGCCAGCCCTGCCAAACGTCGGGATACATGCTCTGCAGGTCGCGCCCGATGTGGTTGCCCATTGTCCCGAAGGTGTCGGCGTACAGTTGCAAAATTTTTTTAATCTTCGTGTCAGTGTCGTCCGCGCCCGATAAAATTTTTTCCTCGCACTCGGCGAAATGCGTCGTCTTGTAATCGATAACGCTTTTAATCAGCGCGTCTTTTGATGAAACGACTTTGTAAAGCGAATTTCTGCCGATATGAAGTCGCCGCGTCAAGTCTTCCATGGTGAAGCGCAACGAATGAATTTCCATTTCTTTCAGCGCGGCGGCGATGATTTTATTTTTCATGAGGTCTCCAAATCTGGGCGAAGATTTTTCGCGCCGCCCAAGTAGACGTGATGAATTTTATTTTGCGCCTTGTCCGTGTCCGCCAAAATTAAAACTCGAATGCAAAGCGGCAGAGAATTTTCAACGGCGGGCTCGCGCGTGTCGAACAGCGGCACCAATCTCAACGCGGGCAACTGTCTTATCGCCGAGCTTGGAAAAGCCGCCGTTAAATCTTCCGTCGTTGAAAAAATTATCGCGCCCAAATTTTCTGCTCGCAATTCGTTCTGCGATAAAATTTCCGTGACGAGGAGCCGCGCCGTCTGCCAAATTTTTTCCTTGGAATTTTCGTCGACTGTCGCCGCGCCGCGAATTCCGCGCATCGTCATTGCCGTCGCCTCCTCAGTGCTTGTATTTTTCCTTAACCTGCAACTTGACGGTTTCGTTCGCCAAAAAATCGTTGTAGCTTGCAATTCTGTCGACGGTGCCTTTGGGCGTGATGTCCATAATTCGGTTGGCTATCGCCTGAATAAAGGCGCGGTCTTCGTCAACAAAAATAACCGTGCCGGGGAAATTAATCAAGCTTTTTTCCAAAGTTTCAATCGTCGGCAAGTCAAGGCAGGCGGTCGGGTTATCGAGGAGCAATAAATTCGCCGTGCCGAACGCCAACTTGTCGAATTCGGTTTTTGCCGCCGCCGCCGTATAGACACGCGGCACAGAGAAAACTTTCACGCCTTGAGAAAATTTTATATTCCCGCTCAGACAGCCGCCGGTTTCGTCTTGATTTTGATAAGCCGTCGCCAAAGTTTTGAGGAGTTTGGATTTGCCGCGCTCATTCTGCCCGACGAACGCAACCTTTTGCCCCTGCCGAATCGCAAAGCTCACGTCCTTAAAGAGCGGTTCGCCGTCACGATTTTTAAGCAAGCCGTTGACTTCGAGGACAATCGGTATCGCGCCCGAAGGTGTCGGCGGCAGGAGCGGCGCACAATCAATTCTTATCGGCTCAACCTGCGAATCGCCCAAGTAAATCATCCGTGAGCAAGTGGAGCGCAGAAAATATCTATCGCTACTGACGATGACGCTCGTCAAGGTTTCGTGTTCGCGCAGGAAATTTATCAGCCATTCGATACCGTCCGCGTCGAGATTTTTTGTCGGTTCGTCAAGCAGTAAAATTATTTCCCCGTCGTTTAGTTCGTTCAGTGCCCGCTTGAGTTTTTCAATCGCTGACATTTCCGCCATACGCAGTTCCGAAAAATCCGCGTAGACTCCGTTTACGGATTGAACTTCGCCCGAAATTTTCAACTCGCCCGCCGTCGGTTTGAGCACGCCCGATATTATGTCAAGCAACGTCGATTTGCCCGCGCCCTCGCCACCGATGACGCCAACTTTTTCGCCGCGCCCGATTTCCAAATTCAAGTCCGAGAAAATTTCCCGCTTGCCAAGTTTCAGCTCCAAATTCTTTATCTGTATCAAATTTTTCCACTCCTTTTTTTGAAGGATATAACAACGCCCGCCCGCTGTCAACTTGCGCAGAAAATCTTCCATAAGCCGCGCTTTGCGGAGCTGATTAATCGGCAAGCTTAATAAACGGCGCAGTATAGTTGAAGTCGACGTATTCGACTGGGTGCGGATTGGTCGCCAAGTCGCGCAGAAAATCTTCCGTGAGCCGCGCCTTTTCGTCTAGCCGCTCCAATTTGCCGATACGAATTTGAACGGGGCGTTCGGTCGCGCTGTACATGACGATATAATTTTGTTCGACGATGGCGATCTCCGACAGCAAATTCAGCGTGTCTTCGTTGAGCCGCTGCAGGAAGTCGAGGATTCTCCTGACTTGCTCGTTTTCGACGGTGTCGCCGATATACAAATCGCGAACCGCCGCGCCCGTTATCATTGGAATTTGCATGGTCTTAATCGTCTTGTAGCTGTCAAGAACCACGCCGTTGTGATCCAGGTCGAGATAGCCGTAATCACAATTAATCGTAGCGAGCGGTCGACGCTCTTTTATTTTTATCTCCAAAGTGTGCGGCAATTTTCGGCGGACGCTGACTTCCTCTATCCGCAAATCTTTTGACAGGCGACTTTGCACGACGTTTGTTTCCAATTTGAAAAGCGGTTCGCCCATGTAAATATCGCCAATTCGCAAGATGTCTTCCTCCGTCAGATATTTCGCGCCCTCAAGTCTTATCTCGTTTAGCGTGAAGAACGGCACGTAGACAAAGACGCCCAGCACCGCCGCGCTTACGACAAGGAAAATTATTCCTCTGAAGAGCCGCCCGAATGACCGCCGCCGCCTTTTTACCACTGCCATAACTTCACCGCCTTAAATTAAAATTCGGACAGTGCGAGAATTTTTTCGCACAGCTCAGGGAATTCGATACCCGCTGCCCGCGCCGCGTCGGGCACCAAAGAAGTCTCCGTCATGCCGGGCACGGAGTTGACTTCGATGACGTAGGGAATATTTTCTTCGGACAACATCATATCGACACGCGCCACGCCCGCGCATTTGCAAAGTTTGAACGCGGCAATCGCCAGGCTTTGAACTTGGGCGGCTACCTCGTCGGGAATTTCGGCGGGGACAATGTGCGTCGACAAACCTTTGGTGTATTTAGATTTGTAATCGTAACGACCGGTCGTCGTGGTAATTTCGATAATCGGCAGAGCTTCGGCGTCGTCCTCGTTGCCCATAACCGCAACCGTCAGCTCGCGCCCCTTGATAAATTCCTCAACCAAAATTTCGTCGCCGAACGTGAAAGCCTCATCAATCGCCGCGTCGATGTCTACGGAGTGTTCAACGATTGTCACGCCGATACTTGAACCCTGCGCGGCGGCTTTGATTACGACGGGCAACCCGAAATTCTTTTCGATCTCGTCGGCAAGTTCGTTGCGCCTGTCGACTTCGCGATAGACGGTAAATTTCGGCGTGGAGAGATTCGCGGAGTTCAGGAAATGTTTAGTGGCGACTTTGTCCATAGTCAGTGCGGCGGCTAAAACACCCGAACCGGTGTAGGGAATTTTCAGCATGTCGAGCGTCCCTTGAATCAGCCCGTCCTCGCCGTAGCGACCGTGCACCGCGTTAAAGACGATAGCGCAATCTTTTTCCCGAATCGTGGCGGCGAAATTCTGCGGATTCAGCTCCATTAGTTCGACGTTGTAATTTTTGGAAAGGAGCGCGTCGGCGACAGCCTTGCCCGTGCGCCGCGAAACTTCAGCCTCGGTGGACGTGCCGCCGCAGATGACGACGATTTTTTTCTTGCGCCACTCCTTTAGCCGTTCCAAAAGTTCCTCGCCGGTCTTGTAAATATCGCCCGCGCCCATCGTGATAACCAAATCGCCAGGAGAGAGCTGGTCTTTGAGCGCGGCGGCAATGTCTTCGCGCTTGGGAATGTAGCTGACGGCTTGATTTGTCGTGCTCAAAACTTCGCGCAGAATTGATTCGCCGCTGACGCCCGAAATTTTTTCCTCGCCCGCCGAATAAACGTCCGTCAAAACCAAAAGGTCTGCTTCCTTGAACGCGCCGCCGAATTCCTTAAGCAAAAGTTGCGTGCGCGAATATCTGTGCGGCTGGAAAATGCAAACGAGTTTGTTGGGCTTAGTTTCGCGGGCGGCTTTAAGAGTGGCGGCAATTTCCGTGGGGTGATGCGCGTAATCGTCGACGACCAAAATATTTCTGACACGCCCCTTGATTTGGAAACGTCTTTTCGCGCCATGGAAACTGCTAAGCCCCTCGGCAATTTTATTAAAACTTACGCCGACTTCCAAAGCCGTTGCAACCGTTGCCAGAGCGTTTAGGACGTTGTGCCGCCCGTGAATCGCCAAATTTATTTTGCCCAAAGTTTCTTCGCCGCGCTGAACTTCAAAAGTAATGCCTTTGCCCGTCGTGCGGATATTTTTTGCTTTAAAATCCGCGTCGTGGTCTATGGCGTAGGAAATTATTTTGCGGTCAATTTCTTTAGCAAGGGCGCGCAGATTTTCGTTGTCGAAGCAAAGGACGGCGACGCCCTCCGCGCGGTCGGTGTTCTCGATAAAAATTTTGAACGCGGCGCAAAGTTTTTCAACCGTGCCGTAGTGGTCTAGGTGGTCGTCTTCAATGTTCGTGACGACGGAAATTTTCGGCTTGAGCGTGACAAAGGAGCCGTCGCTTTCGTCAGCCTCGGTGACAAGCCAATCGCTTTTGCCCAAAATCGCGCCCGTGCCCAAGTCGGTTGATTCGCCGCCGATAATAATTGTCGGGTCGACGTTCGCGCTGTGCAGGACGTAGCCAATCATTGAAGTTGTCGTCGTCTTGCCGTGCGAACCGGAAACGGCGATACCTTTGCGCGAATTCAGAAGCCAAGCGTTGATGTCGGAGCGGTGGAGCTTTGGAATTTTAAATTTGCCAGCCGCGATGACTTCGGGATTATCGGTGGGAATAGCTGACGAGCAAACGACGGCGTCGACGGGATTGCCCGCCGCGTCGAGAATATTTTTTGCCTTGTGCCCAACGAAAATTCTTGCGCCGAGACTTTTAAGCATGTCGAGCGTCGGCGAATCTTTGGCGTCGGAGCCGCTGATTTCCAAGCCGCGCTCAATCAAAATTTTGGCGAGCGCACTCATACCCACGCCGCCTATTCCTATGAAGTGAAATTTTTTCAAGCCGTCAAGTTTCAAATTATTTTTCCTCCCGTTTAAGTTGATTGTTTAGTTTCTTGTCGAAGGTAAATACCTCGACTTTATTCACACCGTGATACGCGGTAATAATGCAGTCGACGAAATCCAAATGTGTGCTGTTGAAAATTTCTAACGTGCGCAACATTATATCCGGGCGTTCAAACTGAATTAATTTAAACGCCTTGAAAAGTTGTTCGGCAATGTCCTTCCGTTCGACGTTGTAAACGGTGCGCAAAACATGTTCAACTTCCGCCAAAACTTCGGGGAGTGTCCACGCGCCCGCTTTGATAATCTCGTCAGCTTTTTGAGCTTGTTCTTCGTTATCGCGCAAGAGACAGCGCAAAATTACGTTCGTGTCAATTAAAATTTTTTTCACAGGTTTCACCATATACCTTTCCCATGCGCAACTTTCAAACGGAATTAACGCGGGGTTGGCGTACTTTGCTAACGCGCCGAACGCCGATTCTTTATCCGAGATTTTTTGCATATTTTTTTACCACAGCTCGTTCCCATGCGCCGTCCTCGAACGGATGCATTGCGGGGTTTGCATACTTTGCCAATGCGCCGAAAAGTTCGGTATGTCCCTTGTCGTCTTCTTCCTCCGGAATGTCGAAAGGTTTAGTGTCTTGGTTGACGTTGTACTTGACCAAAAGCGGAATTGCCTCTTCCAAAGTCAAATCGATTCTCCGATAAAGTTTTTCGGCGGCGGCTTTCAAGTCGGCGTCCAATTTAATTTCCACGGTAACTTCGTTTGTCATGATAGATCCTCCTAAATCAAATTCAAGATTAATTCGGCGATTTCGTCGGCGGCGTTCGGTTTGCCCAACGATAAACTTGCCGCCGCCATGGATTTTAATTTTTCCGGCGCGGTTAAAAGTTCGTCAAGATTTTTTTGCAGAAGTTCCGCCGTCAAATCTTTGTTGAGAATCATGCGAGCCGCGCCCGCCTCGACTAGTGAACGCGCATTGAATTCTTGATGATTCTCCGCTGCAAACGGATACGGAATTAAAATCGATGGAACGCCGCGCGCCGTCAGCTCCGCCAAGCCCGTTGCGCCCGCGCGGAAAATTGCAAGGTCGGCCATAGCCATTGCCGTGGGCATGTTGTAAAGATAAGGCACAACTCTTATATTCGGTGCGTCGATTTCGGACAATTTTTCCACGACGGAATTAAATTCGCCCTTGCCGGTGACGTGGAGGAATTGCGCGGAATTTTTTTCAGCCGCCGATTTTAAAACGTCAATCATTGCGTTGTTGATACTTCTTGCACCGCGCGAGCCGCCCGAAATTAAAACAATCGGCTTGTCGGCGGTGAAGTTGAATTCGCGGAGCCCGTCAATTTTTTTTGCGGCAAGAACTTCCTTGCGAATCGGATTGCCGGTGTAAACGGTTTTATCGGCGGGAAAATTTTTCAGCGCGTCGCGAGTGCCCACGGCGATTTTGTCGACGAACTTGGAAAGAATTTTATTCGTGACGCCCGCAACGGCATTTTGCTCCTGAATTAGCGTGGGAACTTTCATTAAGCCGGCGGCAAGGAGAATTGGTCCGCAAACATAGCCGCCCGTGCCGACGACCGCGCTCGGCTTGAAACTTTTTACAATATCGGCGGCTTCTTTTATGCTCCAAATTGCGTTGGCGGCGCGAGAAATATTTTTAAGCGTGAAACGACGTTCAAGCCCGCCCTCCATTTTCAGCGCGGTAAAATTTATCCCTGCCTTCGGGACGATGTCCGCCTCAAGCCCCGTTTGCGTGCCGACGTAGAGAAATTCGGCGTCGGGGCGTTTAGATTTGATTGCGTCAATGAGCGTGAGCGCGGGATAAATGTGACCGCCCGTGCCGCCACCCGATACGATTATTTTCATTTAGTTGCTCCAAAAAAATTACACAACACAACGCCAACGACGATTAAAACAATTCCAATCAATCCCGGCGTCGAAATAGTTTCGTAGAAAAAAATTTTGGCGATGACTGCCGCGAGAACTATTCCCAGTCCGCTCCACGTCGCGTAGGCGATATTTAACGGAATGGTCTTCATTGACAGCGCGGAGAAATAAAAACAAACGCCGAAAAAAATCAGCGTGCCCGCCGCGAAAAATTTATTCTCGAAGCCGTTCGATAATTTCATGCACGTCGTGCCGCAAAGCTCCAAGACGATTGCCAACGCCAAATAAATATAGCCCATGTTAAAGCTCCCTAACGATACGCTTAAAATCCCGCCCGCGCTCCTCGAAGTCGTTGTACATGTCGAAGCTGGCGCAGGCAGGGCTGAGCAAAACGACTTGCGGCGGACGAGAAATTTTTTTTGCAAGCGCAACCGCCCGCTCCATAGAATAGCCCGCCTCCAAAATTTTTTCGGCAGGGAAATTTTTTTCCAGAGCACAAGCTTTGAAGCGAGCCGCCGCGTCGCCAACCAAAATTAAATAATCGACGCGCTCATTGACGAGATTTAAAAAGTCGGTGAGGTCTGTGCCCTTGTCGTCGCCGCCCGCAATCAGCACGATATGCCCCGAGAAAGTTTCCAGAGCTTTAATCGCCGAATCGGTGTTGGTCGCCTTGGAGTCGTTGAAATATTTCACGCCGCCGAGTTCGCGGACGAATTCAATCCTGTGTTCGACGCCTTGAAAAGTTTTCAGCACGGAAGAAATTTTTTCAGCCTCGACGCCCGCCAAAAACGCAATTATCGACGCAGCAAGAGCATTCTCGACGTTGTGCCCGCCCTTGATACCGAGTTCGTCAATCGTGCAAAGTTTGTGCGTCGCGCCGTCGATTTTTATCACGAGCGAATTATTTTTCACGAACGCACCCGCAGAAAGTTCGCGCTGTCTGCTGAAATAAAAAACTTTGCAGGCGGCGCGGTCAATCATCTCGCGCGTGCGCTCGTCGTCGTAGTTCAGAATCAAAAAATCTTCGGCGGTCTGTTGCGCGAAAATTTTTTCCTTCATCGCCTGATAAACTTCCATGGTGCCGTGGCGTTTCAAGTGGTCGGGCGTGACGTTCAAAATCGCGGAGATGTGCGGCTTGAAATTTTTCGTCGCCTCCATTTGATAGCTAGAAATTTCCGCCGCCAAAATTCCTCCCGCGCCAACTTCCAAGGCAACTTCACACAGCGGCACGCCGATATTCCCGCCGACGCCGACTTTAGAAAATTTTTCTTTAAGCAGCAGTCCGAGCAAAGTTACGGTTGTAGTTTTGCCGTTGGTGCCGGTCACCGCGCAGATTGGAGATTTCGCCAGCCCGTAAGCAAATTCGACTTCGCTGACAATCGGAATATTTTTTTGAGCCGCCGCCTTGAGCACGGGAATTTTTATCGGGACGGCGGGCGACACGATTATTTTATCGACGCCGGTTAAAAGTTCCTCCGTCTGCTTGCCGAGTTTTATTTCCACGCCGCGCAGGTCAAGCTTCAGCTCCGGTTTGCTGTCGCTTAGAATAACTTGTGCGCCGCGTTCGTGTAGAATTTTCGCCGCCGCAATTCCGCTACGTGCCGCGCCGATTACTAAAATTTTTTCCATGAACAATTCTCCTTAAAGAAGCGACAATCCGATAACGCCCGCGATTAAGCCGACCGTCCAGAAGACAAAGACGACTTTAACCTCCGACCAGCCGCCCAGCTCGAAGTGGTGATGTATCGGGCTCATGCGGAAAATTCGCTTGCCCGTCGACTTGAACGAAATGACTTGCAGGATAACCGACAACGCCTCACACACGAACACGAAGCCGATAATCGCCAACAAAATTTCCGTGCGCGTCAAAATTCCGACTGCCGCGAACGCCCCGCCCAAAGCTAAGGAGCCGGTGTCGCCCATGAAAACTTTTGCCGGGTGGAAGTTAAATTTCAAGAAGCCGATACAAGCTCCGACCGTCGCCGCGCAGAAAATCGCCAAGTCGTTGTGACCCGTCAGCAGGCAAATCACCGCGTAGCAACTCGCCGCAATCGCCACGCAACCCGACGCCAGCCCGTCAAGCCCGTCCGTCAAGTTGACCGCATTTGACGCGCCGACCATTACAAAGAACATGAACGGCAGATATAAAGTTCCTGCCCAAATTTTTTCGTCGATTAGCGGAATCCAAATCGTCGGCTCAAAGTCAGTTAAAAGTTCGTTTGCGACGGCGGTCGTGACGACGGCGATTAAAATTTGTCCCGCGAGTTTGTAGCGGGCGAGCAAGCCCTGATTTTTTTTGCGGACGACTTTTAAATAATCGTCGACGAAGCCCAAAATAAAATGTCCGAACAAAATAAACAGCGCGAGGAAAATTTCCGCGTTCCAATTAGCGATTATCAGCGTCGCCGCGACGATGCCCGCGATTAAAAAAATTCCGCCCATCGTCGGCGTGCCGCTCTTGACTTGATGACTTTTCGGACCTTCCTCGCGAATGCTCTGCCCGAATTTAAGTTTGTGCAAAATCGGAATGCAAATCGGCGCAAGCATGATGACCACACCCGCCGCGATTGCTCCCGCGATTAAAAGTTTCTCCATTTAAAAATTTTTCTCCTGTTCGCCGATTCCGCTAGCCATTAGGTAAATCGCCAGCTGATTGAGTTTGACACCTTCGCGTTTGGCACTCTCCGCTAATTTCTTGTGCAAACTTTTTGGAATGCGCAAATTTAATTTTCCGTTGTATAAATCCCAGTCCGGTTCGGGTATGTCGTCTTCATCCTCAAGTGCTGCTGCTAGCCAACAAAGTTTTGCGTCCTCAATCATTTCGAGAACTTCCAAGCGGGTATCACCTTGAGTTATGCAGCCTGGCAAATCGGGTATCGTTGCGACGTAGCCTCCTTCAGGCGAAGGCGTAATTGTAATTTCGTAAGGCAATGCTGCGTAGTAGTTCAAATTTTTTTCCACTGCAATCAACCTCCAAATTTTAGAGCCCCATTGCCACTATTGCTTGACGAATGTAAATTTCTTCAACAAATTTTCCGTGTCGAGGTATGGTAACGAAAACATCATCTTTTTTGAAGGTATAGTGGCTTGAACCGCCGCCGGCTTGACTTTCGTTGAAACCGCGACGCAATAAAAGTTTTTCTATTTCTTCAAAGCGGACGGTTTTCGGATTGTTTTTGATTCGTTGAAGAAGTTTTTCAAGTTTACTCATTTAAATCAGCTCGATAATTTTTTCCATGTGCATGACGTGCGACGCCTTGAATAAAATCGTGTCGCCGTCGCGGACGAGCTCCAAAATTTTTTTTGCGGCGTCTTCGTGCGTGTCGAAGGTGTAAACATTTTCCAAGCCGGCCTCGCGTGCGCCCGCCGCAATAAATTTTCCAAGTTCGCCCAAAGTTATCAGCACGTCGAATTTATTTTCAACCAGCTCCGCGCCAATTTCTTTGTGAACCGCTTCTGAAATTTCACCGAGCTCCAGCATGTCGCCAAGCACGGCAATCAATCGCCCGCTGTAAATTTCGGACGTCGTTTTAATCGCCACGCGCATAGAGGCGGGACTTGCGTTGTAGGCATCGTTGACAATCGTCAGCCCGTCGCGGCGAATAACTTCAAAGCGCATTTTCGTCGTCGTCAAAGTCGACACGCCGCGCTGAATTTCTTCGACGCTCAAGCCGACTGTCAAGCCCGCCGCAATCGCCGCCAGCGCATTTGAAACGTTGTGGCGACCGAGCATTGGAATTTCAAAATCAAAATCCTCGCCGCGATAAGTCAGCGTGAATTCCGTGGCGACCGAGCCGATTAAAATATCTTTGGCGGTCACGTCGGCAGAATTTTCCATGCCGTAAGTCACGACGTTGACGCCCGCGCCCGCTAGATTTTTCATCGCCGCCGTATGTGGATTGTCCGCGTTCAAAATAATCGTGCCGCCCGTTTTAATCGCCGCGACCAGTTCGCCCTTCGCCTTGGCAATATTTTCTATCGAGCCCAAAAGTTCAATGTGCGCATTGCTGACGTTCGTGACAATTCCAATCGTCGGCTTGACGACCTGCACTAAACTTTCAATCTGACCGAGTCCGCGCATGCCGATTTCAACGACCGCCGCATTATGTTTTTCCCGCAATTCAAGCAAAGTCATCGGGACGCCGACCTCGTTGTTGAAGTTGCCCGAAGTTTTTTGCACGTTACCCAAGCCGTTCAGCGCGGCGGCAGTTAAATCTTTCGTGGTGGTCTTGCCGTTCGAGCCGGTCACCGCGACAACCGGAATATCGAAACGATTTCGCCACGCGCCCGCGATTTGACGATAGGCAATCAACGTGTCGTCTACTTTTAAAACCACGCCGTCCGGAATTCTTTTGGCGGTTTTGCTGACGAGAACAGCCGTCGCGCCTTTTTTGAGCGCGTCCTTTGCAAAAGATTCGCCGTTGCAATTTTCGCCCTTGAGCGCGACGAACAGTTCACCGCTTTTAATTTTTCTGCTGTCAGTTGAAACGTCCTCAAAAAAAATTTCCGCGTTTGAATTTGTCTCCGCGCCCGTCACCGATACGATTTCCGCCAAGCTCAATTTATCCATTATCAGTTCCTCCAACATTTTTTATTGCCGCCAGCGCAACTTCTCTGTCGTCGAAGTGAATTTTTCCCGTGTTCAAAATTTGATAATTCTCGTGACCTTTGCCCAAAATTAAAACAATGTCGCCCGCCGCCGCAAGCTCAATCGCCCTGAAAATCGCCGCCCGCCGCTCGACAATGCGCTCGTAAATTTTTTTGTCAATGCCCGCCTCGATGTCGTTCAAAATTTTTTCGGGGTCTTCGGTGCGCGGATTGTCTGAAGTGATTATGACAACGTCGCTCAATTCGGAGGCCAGCTTGCCCATAATCGGACGCTTGCCGTGGTCTCTGTCGCCGCCGCAACCAAACACCGTAATAATTTTTCCCTTAACAATCTGCCGCGCCGTCTGCAAAACATTTTTGACGCCGTCGGGCGTGTGCGCGTAGTCGACGATAACTTCAAACGGCACGTCGGCAAAAATTCGCTCGAAGCGTCCAGGCACGCTCTTAAAATTTTCCAGTGCGCGCTTGATGACATCGGGTCTGATATTTTCAGCCAACGCCGCGCCAACCGCCGCCAGCACGTTGTAGACGTTAAAAAGCCCCGTTACGTGCAGAATCAATTCCATTACGCCGAAGCTGCCGCGAATTTTAAATTTCATGCCGTCCGAACGAACTTCAAGTTCCGCGCCGCGCAGGTCAGCAGGGTTCCCGACGCCGTAAGTAATTTTCTCGCAAAGACAATGCTTTAAAATCTCCGCACTCGCCGCGTCGTCGACGTTGATAATCGCCGATTTATTTTTTTTGCGTCCGTGCCGCGACACCATGTCGAAAAGTTTTGCCTTAGCTCGCAGATAATTTTCCATGGTGCCGTGAAAGTCAAGGTGGTCTTGCGTCAAGTTCGTGAAAATCGCCGTGTCGAATTCGACGCCCGCAACTCGATTTTCCGCCAGCGCGTGGCTTGAAACTTCCATGACGACGACTTGAACTTTTTCTGCCAGCATGTCGACCAAAATTTTTTGCAAGTCGATGACGTTGGGCGTGGTGTTGCGCACGGGAAAACTTTCGTCGCCGATTAAATTTTGAATCGTGCCGATAAGCCCGACTTTGAAGCCCGCGCTCTGAAAAATTTCTCGGAGTAGATAAGTCGTGGTCGTCTTGCCGTTGGTGCCCGTCACGCCGATAACGCGCATTTTCCGCGACGGGTAGTCGTAAAAATACGGGACGATAACCGCCAGCGCGTTTAGCATATCGGGGACGACAAGCGCGGAAATATTTTCGGGCGGCGTGAAATTTTTTCTCGTCGTTAAAATCGCCGCCGCGCCTCTCGAAACAGCTTGCGGAATAAAATTATGTCCGTCGACGTGCGCGCCCTCCATGCACACGAATAAATTTCCCGTTTCAACTTTGCGCGAGTCGTGCTCAACACCGCTTATTTCAACATCGCCGCCGATAATTTCGGCGTCGGGTATCAGCAATGCCAGTTCGCTCAATTTTTTTTTCAAAACCTCGCCTCCCTTGCCGCCATTATAATTGAACTTTGCATGAAAGTACAATGCCGCAAAAAAAAAATTATCCCTCGACGAAAACGTCAAGGGAATTTTAAGTTAAATATTCAGCACGTCGCACAAGTCGTATCAATCGCTTGTTTGGACTTCAACAGCGGCTCGGAAAAATGTTCGTTGAACCATTGAACGAAAGGTCCCATCATGAACGCCGTTATCACCGTGCCAATTCCAATATCCGCGCCGCCCATGAAGCCGATAATCACGCAGAATAAATCCGTCGTCACTCGGCACACCCTGAACGCCGCAAGATGATAATCCTTCGACGCCATAAGTGCCATTGCATCATAACTTGAAACGCCCATGTCCGCCGTAAAGTACAATGAACTTGCAAAACTCAACAAGAGAACCGCGAACGCCATTAAAAATATTCTGCTCGTCATGTTCGGATTAGTTATCACCAACTCAATAAGCCAGCGCGTTGTATCTGCCATAATTCCTATTAAGCACATGCTTAAAATCGTCGCCAGCCCAATATAATGTTTCTTAGTGAAGAAAACCACTACCAGTAACACAGCCGTAAACAACGTGAAACAAACAGCGTAAGTTGAGTCGAAGAAATTAGCCAAAGCAGTTACAAAACAAGTTGCCGGGTCGGTGCCGAGCCGCGCCGCTTGAAATATTCCAACGCTTATTCCCGTCAAAATCACGCCGACTAATGACATTGTGATTCGTAATTTTTTATCCGTCATGATAATCGCCTCCTGAAAACTGCGCGAATTATATTCGACAAGGGCGGCAAAGTACATGCACGGATTTGCTTTTTTAAAACGAATTCAAAACGCCGTCAAGCCCGTCACGACGGTAAATTTCCTTATAACGCTCTAAGTTAATCTGGATAATTTTGTCTAAAGCCCGCATGCTGAGCATTTCGACGGGGGCGCAGTCGTCCGTCAAAATATTTTCGCCGAGCGCGGGCGTCGTCCACGTGTCGGCGATGTGAATCATCAGCCGCGATAAATTTTCGTCGTCGAGAACTTCTGCGCGGGCGTGGAGTTCGTTTAAAATTTTTTCGTCAGCCGCCGCGAATAAAACTCTGTTCGTCACGCCGTTTGCGTCGATAATTTTCAGCGCGGAAAAATTTTTTCCAATCGTGTCCGTCAAATACTCGTTGATGTTGCCCGCGCCCGAAGCCCGCATGTTCATGTTGACGACTATGACACCAGCGGGAGCCAAATGATTCTTAACCAGCGAAAAAAATTCCGTCGAGCTCATCTGGAACGGCGGCGAAATATCTTGGAAGGCGTCGACCAAAATCACGTCGTAAATATTTTTGTCGGCTTGCAGGAAGGCGCGCCCGTCATAAGTCACGACTTCGACCGCTTCTGGCAAGTCAAAAAATTTTTTCGCGAGCGCGGTAATTTTCTCGTCAATCTCCACGCCCGTAATCTGCGCGGCTGGAAAATATTTTTTGCACTGTTCGGCGAAGGTGCCCGTGCCCATGCCCAGAATCAAAATTTTTTTATTTTCGGCAAGCAACGGAGCCGCCAGCGCGTAATCATAATACATGCCCGTTAAGCCGCCGCCCTTAACCTTGAGCGACTGCACGCCGAACAAAACGTTCGTGGAAAAAATAATTTTGTCGGGCGTATCTTTGACTTGCAGATAATTGTAAATTGATTCGCCCTCGTAAAGCAGATTTTTCTCCCAGAAAGCAAAGTTGCTTGAATTGCCTGCGACGCCACACAGAATAAAAATTGCAACGGCGACCGCGCAGAAAATTTTTTTTGCTCCAATGCTCACAAAATAAATCACGCCGATTAAAAGTAGCACGCCGGAGAAAATTAAAAAAGTTATCGCGGTGCCCACGGCGGGAATCGTCACGAAGGTCGGCAGAAAAGTTCCGATGATACTTCCGATTGTGTTGAAGGCGTTCAAATTTCCCACGACGCGCCCGTTGTGTTCTAGGTTGTCCGTTGCGTACTTAACCAAAGACGGCGTGACTGTTCCCAATAAAAACAGCGGCGCGACAAAAATCGCCATGCACGACAGGAACGCCGCCCAAATTAAAAGGTTCGTGTCGATTGTCACGATTAACGCGCCCGCCACGCCCAAAATTAAATATTTTCCGAGGACGGGAATTGCTCCAATCCACAGCGCGGCGAAAATCAATCGGCGATAAAGTTTTGCGGGGTTCGCGTCCAAATCTGCGCGGCGACCGCCCCAAACATTTCCGAGGGCGAGCGCAATCATTATTGTGCCGATTATTATCGTCCAGACGATTTGCGACGAGCTAAAATACGGCGCGAGCAAGCGGGCGGCTCCGAGTTCAACCGCCATTATCGACATGCCTGAAAAAAATTCCGTGGCGTAGAGAAAATTTTTGTTGGCGAGTAGCGGCGAAGTTTTTTCCATTGAGTTTGCTCCTTTAAAAAATTTTATGTGTGATTAAAATTATTGAGTGCTTCAAAGAATACCCACTGGATGCAACGTCACGTTGCCCCGAAAAAAATTCTGTGGCGTAAAGAAAATTTTTGTTGGCGAGTAGCGGCGAAGTTTTTTCCATTGAGTTTGCTCCTTTGAAAATTTTTTGCGGCGTTCATTGTAACAAAAAATCCCCTCGCGTTTGCAAGGGGACAAAAATTTTTTTACTTCTTCTGTTCGGCTAAAAATTGTGTCAAAGTTTTTCCGCCGACGCCCCAGTTATCGAGGTCGTTTTCTTTGATGAGGACGTAGAAAAATTTTTCGTCGACGCCCAAAATTTCGCTGGCGGTCTTCGTCAGACCCGCGATAAGTTTTTCCTTCTGCTCCTTTGTCGGGTGAACTGCATCGATTGAAATTAACGGCATGATTAATTCCTCCTCAACTCAAAAGTTTAACAACAGCTTCGCCGACGCCGCCCGCCGACGCGGGATTTTGTCCAGTGACAAGCCGCCCGTCTTCGACGACGTGATTAGACCAGTTCGCCGCCGCAATGTGATTCGCGCCGTGATTTTTAAGCGCAGTCTCCAAAAGGAACGGCACGATGTCCGTCGCTTGAACGTCCGCTTCCTCGCCGTTGGTGAACGCCGTCAGATTTTTTCCGTCGACCAAAAATTTTCCGTCGCTGAGCTTTACGTTGACCAAAGCCGCCGGTCCGTGACAAACCGCAGAAACTATTCCGCCGCGCTCGTAAATCTCGCGAGTGATTTTTTGAATCGCCGTGCTGTCCGCGAAATCCCACATGACGCCGTGACCGCCCGCAAAAAATATCGCGTCGAAGTCGGCGGCGTTCGCGTCGTCAAGCTTGATTGTGTTCGCGAGCTTTGATTGAAAATTTTCGTCGTCCCAAAATTTTTTGTTAATCGGGTCGGTGAAGTCGAGGCTGTCTTTGTCAATCGGAGGCTTGCAGCCCTTTATCGACGCCAATTCAAAATCGAAGCCCGCCGCAGAAAATTTTTCCAGCGGGTGAGTCAATTCGCTGAGCCAAAAGCCCGTAGGAATTCCCGTCGCGCCCTTGACGTTGTTACTCGTCACGACGCACAAAATTTTTTTCATGTGCAACATCTCCTAGAATTTCTCCGACAAAATTATTTTCGTCGGTTGATAATCAATCGTGTGCTCCGTTTTTATCAGCGGTTCGATTTGCTTGCGAAAATTTTTGTATGCGGCTGACGAAAAATATTTCTGCGCGGCCGCCTCGTCGCTGAAAATTATCATCGTGTGCAAAAATTCGGGCGGGGTTGCTCTGCCGTGACGAACGCGCCCATGACTTCCGAATCTTCGCGGACGGCGCGGGCTGCCTCGTCTGAAATAATTTTTTGGAAGGCAGCGAGATTTTCGGGCGCGATTTCAAAGCGGGAAGTCTGAACAATTTTTCCGACGCCGTGATTTTTTTGCTCTAGGACAATTCCGTTGACGGGCAAAATCTTCAAGCCGGCAAGAATCGGCAGACGTTCCGCGCGATACTGTTGGAAGGCTTCGCTCGTGCTGTGAATGCGATATGCCTCGTCGCTCTCGTAAATCTCCAGTAGCCGCATCAAGTTCGGATTATTTTTTTCAATCACGCCGTACAAAGCGTAAGTGCCTTTTTCTTTTGCCGTCGTCGGTGCCAAAATTTTTGCGCCCATCTCCGCGATTTGTGGCATCGTTCCGTCCGTTGATTCGACGACTGCCCATTGAACGCGCGGCATATTTCCTTCGGGTGTGCGAATTGATTTTGCGTCCGCCGTCGCTGTCAACATAAAAATCACTCCCAACATCAGCAGAAAAAATTTTTTCATCGTTCAACCTCCAAGCAAAGCGCGCGCGTTGTCGACGTAAATTTTTTCCGTCCAGCCGCGCCGTGAAATTTCTTCGTCGAAAATTTTTTTCTTGCGCAAAATAACGGGCGCGGGCACGTAGGGATAATCCGTTCCAAAAATAATTTTGTCGAGGCTCGCGATTTTCAACAGCATGTCGAGTTGTTCGGGCATTGGGTCGCCCGCCGTGTCGAAAAATAATTTACCGACGCTCTCAAAAAAATTCACAGGCTCCATCAAATTCATCGACGCCAGCATTTGAAACATCGCGCCCGCCCGCTGCTTCATGTACGGCAGAAACGATCCGCAATGCGGCACGACGACTTTTAAACGCGGAAATTTTTCAAGCGTGCCGTTCGCCAACATGTTCAAAACGGCGCGCGTAGTGTCGGCGGGATATTCAAACAACGCCATAACTTTTCCCGTGACGACTCCTTCTCGCGGCAAAAATTTTGCGGGGCTCGGATGAATTATCACGAGAGAATTTTTTTCGTTGAGCGCGGAGAAAATCGGGTCTAATCGTTCGTCGCCCAAATAAACGCCGTCGGAATTGCTCGCTACTTTCACGCCCAACGCTCCAAGTTTTTCCGTCGCGAATTTGAATTCTTCGATTGAGGCTTCGACGTTCGGCAAGGGCAACGTCGCCACGAAGGCAAATTTTTTCGAGAAGCGTCTGCAAAGTTCGGCGAACTCCTCGTTGATTTCTCGTGCCGCCGATTTGTCGGAGATGTGCGGCGTCGCCATGGATAAAATCGTGAAATCAATTCCCGCCGCCGCCATGAACTCCAAATGATTTTCCACGCTCCACTTCGGCAACGGAAAACCTTCCTCGGTCGCCGCGTCTATCTTTAAAATTTTCAGCGCGTCGACGTAAGCGGGAAGGATTGCGTGCGCGTGGAAGTCGATTGTCTTTGCCGAAAAAATTTCTGCCGCGTCCGCCGTCATCGTCAAGCCCCCAATCGTCAATGCCAAACTCATTTTTAAAAATTCTCGTCGGTTCATATCATCACCAAAAAAAATTCTAGCACGCGGAGCCGACTTTAAGTCAAGAAAATTTTTCGCGGCGACGATTTTGTTGTATAATCGGGAAAAATTTTGGCGAGGTGCGACGATGATAATTTTGATTGATTACGGTGTGGGGAATTTGTACAGCGTGGCTAAGGCGGTCTCTTTTGTCGGCGGCGACGTGAAAATTTCAAATTCAATCGACGACTTGAAACGCGCGGAGAAAATTATTTTGCCGGGCGTGGGCGCGTTTGGCGACTGCATGAAAAATCTTGAGGCGACCGGTTTAATCCCGACGATTAAGCGCGAAGTTTCAAACGGGAAAAAAATTTTGGGCATATGCGTTGGTCTCCAAATTTTGTTCGCGGGCAGTGAGGAGTCTCCCAACGTCGACGGTCTGAAAATTTTTGACGGCTTTGTCAGGAAAATTAATGTGGGCGATTTGAAAATTCCGCACATGGGCTGGAACGCCGTAAAATTCGGCAACTCGAAACTTTTTGCGGGTATGAGCGGTGCGCCGTATTTTTATTTCGTCCACAGCTACCACGCCGCGTCCGACGAAAAAAAAATTATCGCGGCGACGACCACTTACGGCGAGCAGGTCACCGCCGCCATTGAGTTTGAAAATATTTTCGCCACGCAATTTCACCCCGAAAAGAGCGGCGATGTCGGCTTGCAAGTTTTAAAAAATTTCGTCGAGCTTTGAGGAGGCGCGCGTATGGCAAATTGGTGGAAAGTAAGTCACTCTCCTTGGTTTGAAGGCAGACGGCTCTTCACGGATAAAGAGTTGAAATTTTTTCGAGAAGCGCAGTTGATTGTTGTTGCGGGAACGCCTGTGTCGACGATGGCGAAAATGCAACGAGGCGATTATTTTTTTCTGATTCACGGCAACAAGGGCGGCTACGGAATTCAACTGATTGGACAGATAACAGACGAAGAAAATTCTCTGCGCGACGAACTTCCCAAAAAAGGTTGGTGCCAACGCAGTTACAAACTTATAAAAGAACCGATAGTTCTCACGGGCGAAGTTCCTCTTGGCAAGGGAACGGCCGGCGGACAAAATACAATCGCGCGAGTTTATGACGTTGAAAAATTTTCGGAAGATATTTTGCGCCCGTTCTTCCATATGAAAATCGACCCGACGACGCACGAGCCTATTGACTTGGACGCAACGAGCAATCCGCTCGCCTCCGAGCCGAAAAAATTTTTCCCACGCAATCAAATTCTCTTCGGACCGCCCGGCACGGGAAAAACTTTTCTCACAGCCGCTTATGCTGTGGCAATTTGTGACAATCAACGGCTTAGCGCGACGCCCGACAAAAAAAGATACGACCAACTGCGCGACAATGGTCGAATAAAATTCGTGACGTTTCATCAGAGCTACGGCTACGAAGATTTTATCGAAGGAATCAAGCCGACCGTCACGAACGAAATATTTTCTACGAAGTCAAGGCGGGCGTCTTCAAAAAGTTTTGCGACGAGGCTCGCGGGTGCGAGGAAAATTTTGTTTTTATAATCGACGAAATAAATCGCGGGAACATCTCCAAAATTTTCGGCGAACTGATAACTTTGATTGAGGACGACAAGCGCGGTGAAATTTTTGCGACGCTGCCCTATTCACAGGAAGAATTCACCGTCCCGAAAAATATTTACATACTGGTCGCGTGCGACTTGTTCAACGTTGAAAAGATACTCTGCTTAGAAAAGGCGAACTGATAATTTGAAGAGTGGAATGAAGGAGTAACGCCCTGAAATGCTCTCCTTGATACTCCGAAAAAGCTCGGTGAAGACGGCAGAGAGTAGCCCTAGCAGGTCATGCTGAGGAAAGCTGTTCAGAGGTGAATGGTGCTACCTATATGTCGGGGGTCTATAAATCAGCTATGGTTAGAATGTTCCTTGAGGAACTGACGAATTTGTGAATGTACGGGTCTAGACAGATACATTGTAGAAATGCAGTGGACGTGAAAGCGTCGTGAGTGTGGCTGACCACAATGCGACCTACGGAAAGCCATACAATGTTAAAGGCATTGTCAAGCTCACAGGCTCATAGCAAAAGCCTAAAGCCATATGTAAAGATAGGATAATCGGAACGAGGAAAGGTATCGAACGTTAGTAAGTCGACGAAGAAAAATAAGCAGTTGAATCGGTACTGAAAAGTAGTGCTCGAACCGAAGAAGTTTCTGTAATGGAGTTGGAGGAATGAGCATAAAAGACCAAAAGGGTCAAGATGCCTTATGCCGTGCGACTTGTTCAATGTTGAAAAGACGTTGCACTTGAGAAGTCAAGCGAACTAATAACCTGAAGAGTAAAAAGAAGGGGTAACGCCCTGAAGTGCTCTCCCTAATACTCCGACAGGCGGCGAAAGTTGTCAGAAGCTCGGTGAAGTCGGCAGAGAACAGCCCTAACAAGTAAAGTTGAGGAAAGCTGACTGGAGGCAGTTGGTGTTGTCTATATGTCGGGGGTCTAAAAAGTAGCTACGGTTAGAATGTTCCGTAAGGAACTGACGAATTTGCGAATGTACGGGTCTAAAAGGCAACATTGTAGAAATGCAATGGACGTTAAATCGTCGTAAGTGTGGAGTAGTAAGAATGGCATATATGAAACTCCATAAAGTGTTACAGGCACATTCAAGCTTACAGGCTCATAGCAAAAACCTAAAGTTATATGTACAGATAGGGTTATTGGAACAAGGAAAGGTATCGAACGAATAGTAAGCTGACGAAGAAAATAAGCAGTTGAATCGGTACTGAAAAGTAGTGCTCGAACCAATGAAGTTTCTGTAATGGGAATGGAGGAATGGGCACAAGTCTTTGACAATTTCATATCAATCACTCAATCGGATAAGGATTCGAGCAAGACAAAAAGGGTTGCTCCTCAAGGGGGTGATGCCTTATGACCGAAGAAAATATCTACAACAAGCTGTACGAGAGGGCAAAAAACGGCGAACACTTTACAAACTTAATGCCACTCGTCTTAAGCAGAGAAAATATTTTGCTGGCCTACAGGAACATCAAGAACAACACAGGAAGCAACACCGCCGGAACGGATAAGCTGACAATCGCGGACATCGGCAAAATGACGCCCGAAGAAGTGACCGCAAAAGTCATACACATCATTTACGGTACCAAAAGGGGCTACCGACCTAAACCCGTAAGAAGAAAGAACATTCCAAAGCCTAACGGAACCATGCGTCCACTAGTATAACTCATTTTAATTAACACAATGTTTTATTTGTGGTATAATCTTCTTAGCAGAAAATCTAGTCTAAGGAGATTTAACGATGTCGAATCATGTAAAAAAACTTTCGCTTACGACAGATGAAAAAGACTTTTTG
>JAFPVP010000185.1 GCA_017412925.1 Selenomonadaceae bacterium | reverse complement strand
CGCGCTGAGCAAAACTTGCGGGAGAAAAATTTTTCCTGCGCCGAAATCTTCGCCGAGTTCGTTCATGGCGGCGGTCAGGGCGCGTTCGGTAATTTCATTGGCGGAAAAATTTTCGTCGACGGCTTTTTTTATCAGCGCGGGAATTTCGTCCTTGTCGCCCTCTTGCACGGCAAACTTAATCGCGCTCAACGTGTCGAGAGAAATTTTTTTCGGCGGCGGAGCGGCGGCGATTTGCGCCATTTTGCTGAAGGCTAAGCCGTTCGGGTCGTGAGCTAACAACGCGGCGGCAGATTTTAAAACGTTCTGCATGGATTCGTCGTAGGGATTCATAATCGGCGCGTCGAGACCAGCGGCGAGGCACATCGCAAAGAACGTCGAGTTAATCAGCGGGCGATTTGGCAAGCCGAACGAAATATTGCTCAAGCCCATGGTCGTCGGCAAATTCAATTCGCGATAAAGTTTCAACGTCTTTAAAACTTCAAGGCAAGCGTTTTTGTCGGCGGAAATTGTCATGACCAGCGCGTCCAATAAAAAGTCTCCGTCGTCGAGTCCGAAACTTTTAGCGGCGTCGATAATTTTTTTCGCGACGGAAAATCTTTCTTCGGCGGATTTCGGAACGCCCGCTTCAGTCAGCGGGAGAATCAAAATCGCCGCGCCGTATCTTTTTGCCAGCGGAAGAAAATTTTTAATGCGGTCGGGTTCAAAGCTGACGGAGTTAATCAGCGCACGCCCCGGAAAATTTTTCAAGCCGGCTTCCAAAGCTTCAGCGTCGCCCGTGTCAATCGCAAGCGGCGCGTCAGTGATTCTGGAAATTTCGCGGACGGCTTTTTTCATCATGTCAGCTTGATTGATTCCGCCGACACCCATGTTGACATCCAAAATTTTTGCGCCCGCCTTGACTTGATTAAGCGCGTCCTTCTTCACGCCGAGCAGAGAGCCTTCGCGAATTTCCGCCGCCAATTTTTTTCTGCCCGTGGGATTGATTCGTTCGCCAATCAACGTCGTGGAATTTTTATCGATGACGACAGTTTTTGAGCGGCTCGCCAACATCAGCGAACGATTAAAACTGCGCGGCGCGGCAGAAAGATTTTTTACGTTCAAGGCGAGTTCGCGGATATGAGCGGGCGTGGTTCCGCAACAGCCGCCCAGATAAGTCGCACCCGCCGCGACGAGTTTAGCTCCCCACGCGCCGAAAGTTTTCGCGTCCATGGGGAATTTGGTGACGCCGCCCTCAAGGTAGGGCATTCCGGCATTCGGCTGAACGCTGACAGGTACGCGACAATTTTGCGCCAAAGTCTTCACGACGGGCACGAGTTGCTCCGGACCAAGCGAACAGTTCACGCCGATAATCGCCGCGCCCATTGCCTCAAGAATCACGGCGGCAGATTGCGGATCGGTGCCCGTGACCGTTCGCCCGTCCTCGCTGTAGCTGAGCTGGCAGATAATCGGCAAATTGCAAACGTCCTTAGCGGCAAGGAGAGCCGCCCGCATCTCTTGAATATCAATGCACGTCTCGATAATCAGAAAATCCGCGCCCGCCTCCGCCAAAGCCTCCGCTTGTTCACGAAAAATTTTGTAGGCGTCATCAAACTCCAAATCACCGAGCGGCGCAATAAATTTTCCCGTCGGTCCGATTGAACCGGCGACTTTTACATTTCCGGCAGCTTTGGCGATTTTCACGGCGGCGGAATTTAATTCGCGAACTCTATCCGATAAATTATAATGCGCGAGCTTCAAACTCGACGCGCCGAAAGTATTTGTCTCGATAATCGTCGCGCCGGCGTCGATATAAGCGCGGTGAATTTTTTTCACGACTTCGGGGGCGTCGACGTTCATAAGTTCGGGGCACGCGCCAGCCTTGAGCCCGCCCGCTTGGAGCATCGTCCCCATTGCGCCATCAAAAATTTCTATCATAACTTCCTCCAAAACTTTTTGAAGATTTTTCGACGGAGCCAAAGTTTATCCTGCGCGACTTGTGATATAATCGGCAGAAAAATGGGAGATGATGTTGTGACGAAAATTATAAACGCTGTGAAGGTCTCGGAAGAGAATCAGAAACTTTTTAGCGATGCCGCGCAGCTGAAAAATTTTTTGCTGAACTGCGACAGCGACCGCGCAGGACTTGATCCTTACGACGAAAATATTTTATTCGACCCGAACCGCGGACATTGGGATTTATGGGACTTCGATCAAGACGGCGGCAAGGAAATTTCACTCGGCGAAAATTTTGTGGCGCGTGACCCTGCTGACGACGTTTCGACGGGAATTGTGGCGATTGATTTCGGCACGAGCCGTACGGTTGTAGTCTACGAAAACGAACACTCGCAGATTTTGCCGTTGCAAGTCGGCAGCGGCTCCTACAGTCAAGGCATAAATTATTCCGCGAACTACGAAAATCCGACCGTGATTCAATTCATCGACATTGAAAGTTTTATGACGGCTTATTATTGGCGCGACGGGCGACCGTTCACGAAATGGAGCGACGTTAAAGTTTCGCACGCGGCGTTTGAAAACATGATAAGCGGCGGCTCCGAAAAATTTTATTCCTTCCTGACGGATTTAAAATATTGGTGCGGCTCAAAAACTCAATTCATGCTCCGCGACGAGAAAAATTTTATCACACAGCTTGCGCCGTTCGAGGAGCTTGCCGAGGACGAGATTAATCCGCTGGAAATTTACGCTTATTATCTTGGGCTTTATATAAACAACATGCAGCAGGAGAAGCACATTTTCTTGAATTATATTTTGTCGTTCCCCGTGACGTATGACCGCGCGATTCGGGAAAAAATGCGGCAGTGTTTCGAGCGCGGGCTGAAAAAATCTTTGCCGACGGCGTTACTGACCAACGAGGCGGCGATGAAAAAATTTTCCGTGCAGGAGGGCGCGAGCGAGGCGGCGGCTTATGCGATAACGGCTCTGCAGGAATACGGCTTCGACCCGGCGGACGAGGAAGAAATTTATTACGCGGTGTTCGATTTCGGCGGCGGCACCACCGATTTTGATTTTGGATTCCTGCGCGAGGCACCGAGCGACCGTTACGATTATTTGCTTGTGCACTTCGGCGAGAACGGCGACCGGACTTTGGGCGGCGAAAATCTTTTGAAACTTTTGGCGTTCGAGGTCTTCAAGGCGAATCAAGACCGCTTGATAAAACCCGACGGCGGCGGAAAAATTCCGTTCACGTGGGCGGCGGACAAAAAAAGTTTCGCCGGCTCCGAGGCTCTGATAAAAGATTCGCAAGAGGCTCATGCGAACATGCACGCGCTGATTGAAAAACTTCGTCCCGTCTGGGAGGCTCCCGACTCCGACGCGGCGACGGAAATTTTAGCGGGCGGTTTCGTCAAAGTAAATCTTTTCCGCGACGACGGGCGGCTTGTCGAAAATTTCAGCTTGGAAATCACCGTCGACTTGCAGAAAATTATTCGCGACCGAATCAAGGCGGGCATAAATAATTTTTTCATCTCCATGAAGGAGGCGTTCGAGAAGAACAGCAAAAATTCCTTGCGCAAGATTAAGCCGCTCCGCGAACTCAACGAAATTTCAATTTTCCTGGCGGGCAATTCCTCCAAATCAAAATTGGTCAACGAACTTTTTGCGGAATATGTTTCGCCCGCCGAAGACACGCGCCTTGCCGACGACGAAAATCCTTTCAAAAACGGGCGGCTCAAAAACGGCTACGAACTCAAGGATAATTTTTTCATACAGAGCGGCAGCATTTATCGGCGCGACGACAAGGGGCTGGAAGTTTGGCTGGGCGACATGGACAACAGCGACGACCAAATTGTCCTGAGCGAGACCGTAAAAAAAATTCCCTCCACTCGTGACGGAGAGAAATCGCAGGCGGATATTCTGTTCGGCTTTGCCAGTCAAGCTCCGAAATTTAAAATTTATCCCGCGTTGGGCACCGAGGCGGCTCACGAAATTCAGCGGGCACGTGGCGTCGAAGTTCGCAACGATATGACTGCGCCGACGGGCAAAACGGGCGTTGCGTTCGGGCTTTTACTAAGCAGGGCGGGCGGCAACGTTCAAACCAAACACATAACGCCCGATTCTTCCAAAACGCCGTTCGCTTACTACGTCGGCAGGAACAAGAAGCGCAAGTTCAAGACCGTTATTGACCGCGTGACCAAATTCGACGTGTGGTATCCGTTTATCGACGCGGGCGACAGCTTTGACATTTTTTACACGAACTTGCCCGAAGCCGTTTCCAATCAAATGAGCATTCAGAAGGCGAAACGAATCACGGTTCACTTGGACGAGCTTGACGAAGAGGCAACGGTTTTTATCCGCGCCGTGAAATCGAACGTCATCGAATATCAAATTTCCCGCGACAAGCCGAGCGACGATAATCCTTCCGAACAAATCGAATTGAATTGAGCAAAAAATTTTCCCAACGCAAAAGCCGCGCTCCGATTGAAACGCGGCTTATTAATTTCTGTTTATGGCGGAGGGGGTGGGATTCGAACCCACGGTGGCTTGTGACCACACCTGATTTCGAGTCAGGCACCTTCAACCGCTCGGACACCTCTCCGCAATGCGGCTAACTAAGTAGCCACATGATTTCGAGTCAAGCCGTTACTGAGAACTTACATAGCTGTCAGCTAACGTCCCATTCCTGCTTCAACGCGTCCGCTTTTGCCAAAGCTACTTGCGTTTGCTGTGACGCTCCACAAGCTTGAATTCCCCGCTAACGTACGGGTACATACCAACAGGTGCAATGTTATCACGCAAGAAATTTTCTGTCAAGGATTATTTGAAGTAGCGGTCGAGCAAGCCCTTGAACGCTTTGCCGTGACGAGCTTCATCACGCGCCATTTCGTGTACGGTGTCATGAATCGCGTCGAGATTGAGAGCTTTGGCGCGTTTGGCAAGGTCAGTCTTGCCGGCGGTGGCACCGTTCTCGGCTTCTACGCGCATTTGCAGATTCTTCTTGGTGCTGTCCGTGAGAACTTCGCCCAAAAGTTCCGCGAATTTGGCGGCGTGTTCGGCTTCTTCCAACGCGGCGCGACGCCAATACTCGCCGATTTCCGGATAGCCTTCACGATAAGCGACGCGCGCCATTGCCAGATACATGCCGACTTCCGTGCATTCGCCCATGAAGTTAGCGCGCAGGTCTTTGAGGATGTCTTCGGGAGCACCCTTCGCCACGCCGACGACGTGTTCAGCCGCCCAAGTCATTTCGCCTTCTTGTTTGGTGAATTTTTCTGCGGGAGCTTTGCAAACCGGGCATTCAATCGGCGGCTCATCGCCCTCGTAGACGTAACCGCAAACGTTGCAAACATACTTAGCCATAGTTATAACCTCCTAAAACTTTTTTTTGATTCATACGCTTGCGCAGATTATAGCACAGAAAATTTTTCTTGGCAATTACTTACAGATACGAATTCAACCTAGTTCTTTTGAAGCGATTTTCACAACTCGCCAAACGGCCGCTTCCTGTAATTCACTCAATTTGACTCTGACACGAAATTCTTCGCCACGTGAGGGAGCATTTCTCCCCGCCCGCTAAAAGCTCCGATTTTCATTGAGATTATATTCAGATTGCAATTCGCCCGAAGGAATGCAAAAGACGACCATATCTTTGAGGTCATAGCCGCATTCAAATGGCAAGTAGATGTATTTAACAAAAATCGTAATCACTTGCAATTCTCCGATAGGCGATAAAATTTTTGTTGGCAACAAACCTTGCTCATATACAATTTGTCCGCTACGAATCATTCTAATTTCAAGTGACGTTTGTGTTAATTGGATTGTAGCGGTTCCTACGCCTTCCGGTTTTTCCGCTTTTGAATCAACGAAAAGAGCTATTGCCTGTTCGCAGTCGGGGAAAAATAACCAAATTGCTTTTTTGTAATCAATTTTGCCAAATAAACGATGTCGCAGATTTGACGCCCCAATGTTTGTAGTGCCTCTGCAGTGCAATCTTCAGCGACATCTTGCGGCAAATCGGTT
>JAFPVP010000184.1 GCA_017412925.1 Selenomonadaceae bacterium | reverse complement strand
CGGTCGGCGGGCAAGACGCTTCCGTTAAGCTTGAAAGGACGATTCGCGTTGTTACAGATTAAAAAACGTAGCGGAGGGTTCGTGTTCGCGGAGTTCGCGATAGCCTTGCCGCTTTTAATTTTGCTTATGTACGGGCTGGCGGCGGTCGGCATGAAAATTTTTTATCTAGGGAAAATTCAACTCGCCGATTACGTTTTGGAGGAAGAAGTTCACGACGTTTTATCACGCCTAATCTACGACGCCCGCGCCGCCAAAACTGTTAATATAGATAAAAATCTTAACACGATGGAGTTTACTTATCACACGACAACAACTATATTGACGAAATTTAAGGGTAGCTCGGTGACTGGCACGGCTGTCGGCGATGTCATTGCGGACAAGGAAGAGACACGCATGTATATTTTTGCCAATTCCAAAATGTATTACAAGCGCGATTACGAAAACTTTGTCAATCCGATAACGGGCGACAATTATTTCGGCTTGACAGAGGTCACGGAGTTCAAACCCGAATTCGATAAGACGACAAAAATTTTGCACGTTACGTTGGAAATGGAGAGCGAGATAAGCCTCCACAAAATAAAAATCAGCACGGCGGTTTACATTCCGGGCTGTGAAAGTTGAGGAAAATATGTGGCAAAAAGGATTCGCGACGATTTTAAGTTTGTGCTTGATATTGGTCGTCGCGCTGATAGTCAAAGGAATTCATGAATCGGAGACGAATCACGCCCGCGAAGTTTCCAATTTTGAACTGGAGCAGGCACTTCAGAGCGCGGCGGAGAGTGGCGTTGTCGAGGCGGCAGAATATGTTCGCAAAAACCCAAAATATTTGCCTTACTCAGATGGTACAGATATTACAAAAACAATTATTCCCGTCACCAATAAAACTTTCAAGCGCGGCGAGCAGACGATTACCATAACGGTCAAAGCTTGGGGCGAACGCGGCAAAATTTACTTCTATAACAATAATAAAAATAAAATCGCAACTTTTAGATTAAAGGACGAAGAAGGAAATTTCTTTAGCGATAAAAAAGGAAAACCGATTGAAGAAAATTATCTTCACGGAGTTTATTTGATGAGCCGCGCCTCGATTGAAAAAGGTTTTTGGGGCAAACAAATTTATCGCCGCGCTTACGCTTATTTTTTATCTAAAGATCAAGATGCGTATAAAGCTTACGAAAAAAGCACATATCAAGCTTATGAAAAAGTTTATCTGGCGAAATTTGAAGATTTATTGAAAGATGAGCATTGCGAACAGAAAATTCATTTCATGGAACTGCCGACGCAAGATGGAAATTCTATCACTAAATCTAATTAAAAAATTTTATTCGTAGCGCAGAGCTTCAATCGGGTCGAGACGCGCCGCCTTCCGCGCGGGCAACATGCCGAAAAATATTCCGACGAACAGCGCGAAGCCAAAACTCGCCGCGATACTTAAGCTGCTGATAACCGTCGTGAAGCCGCCGAATTTGGAAATGAGCTGCGCGGCACCGACGCCGATAATAATTCCGATAATCCCGCCGATAACGCTAATCATCGTCGATTCAATCAGAAATTGGAGCATGATGTTTGAATAGGTCGCGCCAATAGCTTTGCGAATTCCAATTTCGCGCGTGCGCTCGGTGACGGAAGCCAATGTAATATTCATAATGCCGACGCCGCCAACGATTAGCGAAATGCCCGCGATAGCTCCCAGCAAAAGAGTTATCATCGTCGCGGAAGAAGTCATCATCTCCATTAAGCTCGTCAAGTTGCGGACGTTAAAATCGTCCTCCGCGCCGGCAGCAATCCTGTGACGTTGCCGCAAAAGTTTTTCAATGTTGTTTTGAACTTCGTCCATCTTATCAGCTTCGGAAACTTGAACATTAATGCTTCGGACGTAAGTTACGCCGATTAATCGCTCCTGCGCGGTCGTTAAAGGGATTAAAACGACATCATCTTGGTCTTGACCGCCTGAAGATTGCCCTTTGCTGTTTAAAACGCCAATAATCGTGTAGGGAGCGTTGCCAATGCGAATTTTTTTGCCAACAGGATTAACACTCTCGAAAAGATTAGCCGCAACAGTCGATCCAATGACCGCAACGCGATTTCTAACGTCAACATCGTGCTCGCTGAAGAAAAGTCCGCTCTTTAACTCCAAAGATTGAATCGAAACGTATTCTGGAATGACTCCAGTGACTGTTGTGTTCCAATTTTCGTGACCGTAGACAACTTGATAGCTATTTTGCACCGTCGGAGACACATAATCGACATTTTTTATCTTATTTTTGATTGCTTCGGCGTCATCGTAAGTTAAAGTTATCACAGAACCCGCCGCGCCCCTCATTCCGCCCCGATTCGCGCTTCCAGGCATAACTATCAGCATATTTGAGCCCAATCTCGATATATTATCGAGAATATTTTTTTTAACGCCCATTCCAACGCTAACCAGCGCGATAACACTCGTCACACCGATTATTACGCCCAACATCGTCAAAAATGAGCGCAATTTGTTCGCGGCGAGACT
>JAFPVP010000183.1 GCA_017412925.1 Selenomonadaceae bacterium | reverse complement strand
GACGTGTAAAATTTTTGGATAGCGCAGAAATTTTTTAGCCTTCGTCGCGCCAAAGGAGATATTCGATTGGAAGCCCAAAAATTTCGATAAGTTTAGCTTTGTCTTTGTCCGTGAATTTTGTCTTGCCACGCATTTTGCGACCTACAGACCCTAAAGATAAGCCCAAAAGTCTATCGAGGGCTGAGTATGTGAGTTGCCGCTTCATTAATTCTTCTAATAAGTTTTTATAAAGAACTACTTTACGATTTGAGGCTCCGATTTTGGCACACGTCTCCTTAGAGACTTTATGTCCAATGTTCTTTCCTAAGCGTTTTGCGCGAGCTTCGGGCGAAAGCGGCTTACCTTTCTTCGCCGCTGAAATTTTGGCGCAATGTTCTGGAGAAAATGACTTGCCCTTTTTCGACGCCGAAATTTTTTTGCAAGTTTCAGGCGTATGTTTTTGTCCGGTATTAGCTACTCTGAGTTTTTCTATTGATTCTGCTGTGTGGTGCTTGCCCAAGTTATATTGGTTTCCACGAGCAGCCGCTGAAATTTTTGCTATTTCCTCTTCAGTGTGATGATGACCAAAATATGGATTTTTTTCACCAAGATTTGCCGCAGACATTTGTGCGCGCGTTTCCTGCGTATGTTTCCAGCCAAGCGTACCGTCGCCACCGTCCGTGCAGTTATAGCCAATAGGTGACTTACAACGAAGCACAGCGATAAAGTGCTTTTCCCAATAGTCGAGTTCCTCTTTCGACGCGCAACTTTTTATGACGCCGTAGCGAAAATTTTCCTTGCTGTATTTACGAATCGCTTTTCCAAGGAGAAATTTTGACCGTGCGTGTTCTTTAAATCGCGCTTTAACCGTCTTTATGGTCTGCCCGACATATTTCTTGCCGTTGACCAAGTTCCATACAAGATAAACAACACCGAATACCTTCATACACACTCCGCCTTTCTGTTTGACAGCGCGGCACGAGCATGTTAGAATTCTTCAAAAGAAAACGCTCTGCCGTGCTTTGGGATTAGCTTGGATAAGTCAATCTTAACACAGCAGAGCTTTTTTCGTCAATCAACGCAAAAATTTTTGGCGATATTGGCTCGGCGTCAAATCCGTCAGCCGTTTAAAAAGCTTGCAAAAATATTGGTAATCGGTGAAGCCCTCGGAAGTCGAGATGGCTTTAATTTTTTCGGAAGTGTTTGCCAGCCGCGCCTTGACGTGTTCAATCCTAAGTTCGGTCAGATAGTCGCTGAAGCCTTTGCCCAAACTTTTTTTGAACAGCGTGGAGAAATACGACGAGTTTAGGTGAACGGCGTCGGCAACGTCAACTTGGGAAATGTCCTCGCGGCAATGCGTTTCGATATAGCGCAGGGCAAGCCGAATCGTGGGCGGCAGATAATCTTTGCCACGCCGCGAACGCAACTCCAACAAAAAATTTTTAAGTTGCGCGAACCAGTCGGAAAAATTTTCGGCTTGTAGCGGATTGGGAAAAAGATTGCGCTCCTCGGCGAAAAGTTCGGCGATAAATGCCGATAAAATTTCGGGGTGAAGTTTGGCGGACAAAAGTTTTTCGCGGAAAATTTTCAGCACGTCGGCAAAGTCTTCGTCGCTGAAGCCCAACGCCTCGACCAGCTTTTGACTTGAAACTTTTAACTCGTCGGGGATTTTTATTTCCAGCGGCGACAACTCCTCCACCGAAAAAATTTTTTCATCGGAGTAAAACGAATCTGCGCGGGCGGAGTAAAGCTTTTGCCACTGCTGCGCTAATTCGACCAAAATTTTTTCCGGCGGCGACAGAAAAATTTTCAGTTCCAAATTGAAATACATCTTTGCGAAACCTTGAAGTCGCTGGGCAATTTCGCGCGTGCCGCCCTCGACAAGCAGGCACCAATGGAAAAATCCGCCGCGCTCCGAATCGAATATCAGCGGCTGAATTTTTTCTCCCAATAAATTTCGGCACGTGTTCAAAGTCATCTCCGCGAACGCCGATAAAAAATTTTCGCGCTCGGCGTCCGATAAAATTTGTTCGCGCTCTCGCCAATTTTTTGGAATAATCATCAACGCCGCCGCACTTTGAAAAGTCGTGTTAAAATTCGCGTCCCTCGCCAATTCGCAAAGATTATCGCCGCCGCTGTCGAAGGCAACAAAAAAATCTTCCCGCAACTTTTTACGCCCGATAACCGCGAGCCGCTCAATCTCCGAATCATTTTCCGCCGCCTCGAACGAAATTTTATTCAGCGCGTCAAGCAAAGTCTCCTCCGTCAAATTATTTTTCAGCAAATAGTCGTCAATGCCGAGCTTCATCGCCTCCTTGACATAAACAAAATCGTCGTGGCAACTCAAAATCAAAATATGCGTGCGCGGTGAAAAACTTTTTACCTGCCGCGTCAACTCTATCCCGTCCATTATCGGCATAGAAACGTCCGCGATTAAAATATCCGCGCCGTCGCCTCGCAAAATCTCCAGAGCCTCGCGCCCGTTTTTGGCGTCGCCGATTATGTAAAAGCCGTGCTCCTCCCAATCAATCATCTGCTTCAAGTACGTGCGGACAAGAAAATCGTCGTCGACAATCAAAACTCGTTTCATCAAAAATCCTCCTGCAGTAAGAAATGCTCGGCGTTCTCGGAAGTGATTAGCTCGTTGCTGATGAAATTATTTTTCTCCGTCGGTTGCCCGTTCAAATAAGCCGTGACGACTTCAATCGCAAGCTTTCCCGATTCGTGACCGTCCTGCGAAATCAGCGCGTCGATACTCCCGCTCTTGACCGCCATAATCGCATCGTTCTGCGTGTCCACCCCGACAATCGTCACCGCCTGAAAATTTTTCTCCGTCGCTTCAATCACGCCCAAAGTCATTATCGCTGAAGTTACGAAAATCCCGCGCGTGTTTGGTCGCTCGCGGAAAAGTTTTTCAGCCTGCGTCATCGCTTGCCGATATTGAGTCTCCGCCGCAATCGTCGTCCCGATTCTAAGCGCGGAATTTTTTTCTATGTAATTGACGAAGCCCGCCGTCCGCTGAATGTGCGCGTTCTGATTCGCGCTACCAGATATGACGCTGACCTCCGCACCCGCCGGCAAATTTTTTTCCATGAACGCCGCCGCCATCTCGCCAATCAAATAATTATTCGAGCCGATATAAACAATACCGTCAATCTCCTCGTCAATCGAAAAGACGGGGATATTTTTTTTCTGCGCGGCGTCGACGAATTCTTTCGTGTGGTTGATGTTCGTCGGCGAAACAATCAGCGCGTCAATATCGTTGTCGAGCAAGTCGCTGATAATTTTGTTCTGTTCAGCGTAGGCAGTTTCATTTTCCGCCGTGATAACAATCAGCCGCATGTTGTTGCGTTGAGCCGCCTCCGTCATGCCCGAACGCACCGACAGCCAATGTTCGCTGTCCATTGCCTTGAGCACGACGCCGATTGTGCGTTGCGGCGAAAAATTTTCCTCCGATTTTTGCATGGAATACGACACGACCGCCACGAGCAACATTATCAGCAGCGTGTAGAATAGCGCGATAAATTTTGTCATGAAATCACCTCGGCGGGCAAGACGATTGAAATTTTCGTGTAACTTTTGCCGTCGCTGGCGCAGAAAACTTTGCCCGCGTCGCCGTAGTAAAGCCGTAGCCGCTCCTTAATGTTGGCGACGCCGATACCCGAAAAGCCGCCGTGAGTTTTTTTGTCGGACGACTTCGCCGATAAATTTTCCAGAACTTCAGCGGAAATGCCCTTGCCGTCGTCAGTCACGGAGATAATCAGCTCGTCGCCGCGCAACTCGGAGGCAATCGTGATTCGGCAAAAAGTTTTTTCGGGGCTGGGCGCGTGCAAGATACTGTTCTCCACGAACGGCTGAAGAATCAAGCGCGGCACCCGGCACGATAAAGTTTCCTCCGCCAAATTGAAATCCACAGCGAACGAATTCATCAAACGAAACTCTTGGAGCGCGACGTATTTTTTTAGCGTGGCAATTTCTTCCGCCAATGTCCCGAATTCTCCTTCGCGGTTCGTGCTGACCTGCAACAGTTCGATAAAATTCGCCAACAGCTCGCCGATATTTTTTGCCCCCTGAATCATCGCGGCGAATCGGATTGAATTCAGCGTGTTGTAGATAAAATGCGGGCGGATTTGATATTGCAGGGCGTTGAGCTCGGCTTGTCGCTTC
>JAFPVP010000182.1 GCA_017412925.1 Selenomonadaceae bacterium | reverse complement strand
TAGATGACACCAACCGCCTCCGGTCAGCTTTCCTCGGCTTTAAGGTCATTGTCTGCCGCCTTCACCGAGCTTTTTCGGAGTATCAAGGAGAGCATTTCAGGGCGTTACTCCCTCATTCCACTCCTCGGTTTATCAGTTCGCTTTTAAGCGCAACGTCTTTTCAACGTTGAACAAGTCGCACGCGACCAGTCTGCGTATCCACCAAAACCGTTACCGCAAGGGATATGAATGGTCTGTTTATTGCCGCAATATTTTTCGGTCTTCCAGAGGTTAGGAACGCCTTCAAGTTCGGAAAGTTCACGCTGAACTAAATCGCGATAAAGTTTAGACTCGGTTTGAGTTCCGCAAGTACCGCCGTGCGTATTGTAAAGGCGACTTTGAAGTAAAAGTTCGTTGTAAGGACGATACATGAAGATTTGGCAAGTAGTCTTGCGGTTGTTGAGAGTTTCGGGATTGTCAGGATTGGAAGCAGGGAAAACGATAAAAGTAACGTCGTCACGAGCATAGCCAGAGCACCCAAAGTTGTATTCGCAATCCATGACGTTGAAGCTGTGACAACTGGTCATGGTGGAGCCGCGATTATCCCTTTTAGGATTCGACATTGTGAGAAAGTGACAAGGGTTAATCGACAAGTAAAGCTTAAAATCAATTTTCTTGCCGTTAAGCTCATCAGCGAATTGGGCGAACAAACAATCTTTGGAATTCACTGCCGCGTGTTTCATCCGTGACACCGAGCGCGTCGCAGATAGATTTAAACACGCGACTTTTCTTTTTGTTCGAGCGATAAGGTTTTGGTGCGAGCTCTTTAATCACCGCAATGCTGTCTGTGGGGTCGAGGTCGGGACTATCGAAGAAGCGCATAGCCCGATAAACTGTGTCTTGCATCTCGCAATCAAAACGGTGCCCGCTAAAAATGTCACGCATCAGACGATTAACCTTTCCGAAATCAGGGTCATGTGTCCGCGTGCCGTTGATAACGAGTGCTTGAAGCTCCTCGTCCCAAATCGGTGCTATGCGGAGAACTTCGCGCAAGTCGTGTTTTGCCGTAATACTGCCGATAGCCAGACGTTCGATAAAGCGGTCGCTTACGTTATCGAGAACCGACGTGTGCGAAGTGTGCGCTCTGTAGTCGTGAAGAGCGTTACTAATGTTTCTGATAGTCATTGCCACAAGTTCACCCGAACTCATGATACTGATACCTCCTTGTAATTTATTCAAATTAAGCTATCTATTGAAATGAATTACAGGAGGTAAATTTATGCTTGAAATCAGGATAACAATCGACGCGCCGGAATTAAGGGTTGAACACAAGCAGCGAGTAAAACGAAATTCTCAAAGCAAGTAGCCAATTTGTCGAAACGCGTGGAAATATGGCGAAAATGGCGAAAGTTCTTGATTCGCTGAAAAAATCTTTCGACAAGTTTTCGTTGTTTGTAGAGTTCAGCGTCAAAAGTGTATTTTGTCTTGAAGGTTGATTTGTCAGGGATACAGACGACTGAGCTTAGTTTTTCGAGATAATCACGAATGGCTTGGCAAGAATAAGCTTTGTCTGCAAGAATTTTTTTGCCCGCAATGTCAACGTTGTAAAAAAGTTTAATAGCGGGTTCAGAGTCGTGAATATTCCTGCCGGTCAGAATCACATTCAAAAGTTGCATTCTGTCGTTGATGAGGACGTTGACTTTTGGTATTCTTGTCGCCGAGCCGATTGCTTGCTCTTTCAAAGTCGAACAGGCACTCTTAGGCACTTTGCAAAAAGTCGAATCAAGCTCAAGCAAGGTAGCGTCCTTTGCGTCGACATTGATGAGTTGTAACAGTCGTTGAAAGAGACCGAGCCTACCCCCTGACGGAACTTGTGATAAATGCTGTTCCAATTACCGTAACGAGCAGGTAAATCGCGCCAACGCGCTCCGCTTTTGAGGAGCCACATGAGGGCGCTGAAAACAGTGCGAGGATTAAGCGACGGACGTCCGATTCTCTTTGGAGCTTCAAACACATTTTTTATTCTGCTCCATTGAGCCTTCGTTAGATCTTTGTGGTAAAATGAGTCGACATAAGCTTTTCATCTTCTTTCAAACTCATTTTATCAAAGAACTGCTTATGTTTTTCTTTTATTTGAGTTTACCAACAACCACTAACTGTAAACTTAACGCAATTTTTGCCTTTGAGCACGTCTTCTTATAAAAAAAAGCTCCCTGCCGTGTTGACAAGGAGTTAAATTTTTTTTGCGAAGGTTCAGCCCATAGTGAGAGCCATAATCGCCTTTTGAGTGTGCAAACGGTTTTCAGCCTCGTCGAAAATGACGTGGGCGTTGTCTTCGAGGACGTCGTCGGTGATTTCTTCGCCGCGATAGGCGGGCAGACAGTGCAGGACGATAACATTTTTGCTTGCGCCGCGCAGAAGTTGCTTGTTGACTTGATAGGGCGCGAAAATTTTCTTGCGGGCGTCGTGTTCAGCTTCCTGCCCCATGCTCGCCCAAGTATCGGTGGCGATAATATCAGCATCGCGGACGGCTTCGGCGGGATTTTCCGTCCAAGAGAGTTTCGCGCCGGTTTCTTCGGCGTCAGCGAGTGCATTCTCGAAAACTTTAGGATTAGGCTTGTAATCGGCGGGCGTAGCGACGGTCAAAGTCATTCCGACCTTAGCCGCGCCGTAAAGATAGGAATTGGTCATATTGTTGCCGTCGCCGACATAAGCCATTTTTAGTGCACGGAAATTTTTTCCTTTGTGCTCGCGAATCGTCAGCAAATCGGTTAGAACTTGGCAAGGGTGGAGCAAATCCGTTAAGCCGTTGATGACCGGAATGTCCGCGTACTTTGCAAGCTCCTCAACTTTGGCTTGTTCGTATGTGCGAATCATAATTCCGTCCAAATAACGCGCCAAAACTCGTGCGGTGTCTTTAATCGGCTCGCCGCGCCCCAGTTGCAAGTCTTTGCTCGACAGGAACAAACCCGTGCCGCCGAGTTGGAAGATACCAACTTCAAATGAAACTCTCGTGCGCGTCGAAGACTTTTCAAAAATCATGCCGAGCGTCTTGCCCGCCAAAATTTTATGTTCGACGCCCGCCTTCTGCATGATTTTAAGTTTAGCCGCGCAATCGATAATTTCTTCGACCTCGTCGCGGCTCAAATCGTGAATCGACAGTAAATCTTTTCCCTTTAACAAAATATCAACTCCTCAAATTAATTTTAAAACATCTCGCAGGTAATCCATCTCGACAAAATCTTTCCAACGAATACTTTGCCGGTAGAAATTCATCATTTGTTCGATAAGATTCAAGGTAACCGCATGGATATTTTTTACTACGGGGTAAGGTAAGCGCAAAATATTTGGCAAATCACGGATTAAAAGCCGCGTCTCCGCGTCGGTCACCTTATTGAAGGATTTTAAGATTGCGTCTAGAGCGGTTTCCTCGCAAATTCTCCAATAATCCGCGTCGCTCGGAAATTTTTCGCGCAGATAAGTGCTCAATGCCCGGCAAGTCAACGCCGTCTCCAAAGAAATCTTTTTGTCCGACAAAGTTTCAACCAGAGCCTCCGTCACGCGAATAAATCTTTGCTCGTCGCTTTCTAGGGAAAAATTTTCTGCGCGGGCGGCACGATAGTTCAAAATGTCGTCGTCGAACTCTTCGTTGCGGTCGTGCCTGTGAAATTCTTCGTAGGTGTAAGGATTTTCGGAACCGCACGGCCAACCGCGCCGCATTTTGGTGTTCGTGTACTCTTCTTTAGATTTCACGTGGTAATGATTCACAACGATTTTTTTTGTCAATACCGGCAAAGAAAAAACACTCGACGGCAACGGATTAGAATTCTCATTCACCAAATAGAACGGCGCAAGGAGATTTATAAAGTGCATGGTTTGGAAATAATCTATCTTGCGCGGGTCGGCGATATTTTTCCTGTATTTATTGATTTCGTCTTCTCTCGGTGCGCGGCGCGTGAATCGTTCCAAGACTCCGCGCGAAAAATCCGCCTTCTCGTGACCATTCGAGCCAAAAATTTGGAAATGGAAAGAAACGCCCGCCGCATTGTCGTCATTATCTAAAATTTCATCGACGACTTCTGAAATACCCCCCCCCCCGGTCAACCTTCGGGTAAACGAATTCGTCCAGATCGATGAACGCCATGTAGCGGCAATGAAACTTGAAACGCTTGACGGCGTCGTTGTAGGCGACCATCTGCATGGCTTTGCCGGGCAAAGAGAAATAATCAACGAGCCCCGCCTCAATGTAGGGCTTGGCGACTTCAGCTTGATTGTCAGAGCTGTCGTTGTCATAAAGATAAAAATGGTCAACGCCCGCGAGCAAATGATAATCGAGCCACTCTTTAAGGTAATTTCCCTCGTCCTTGAGAATTGCGACGACTGCCAAGTTGTGCAGGAATAAATTTTTGTCAACCATAGTTTATCCTCCTAAAACGCCGTCAACGTGCTCTTTATTAATCACGAACGGCGGAATGTTTCAACAAGTTTTGCAGATAATCAAATTCAACATAATCTTTCCACATGCCGTTTAAATGCATGACGTTCATCATTTGCGGAATAAGTTGCAGACAGGCGTTGTGCAATTCTTTGACGACGGGATAGGGTAAGCCCAAAAGATTAGGCAGCTCGCGGAGTAAAAGTCTCGCATCGGCAAAAGTCATGCCGTTGAAGGCTCTCAAAATCGCCTTGAGTGAAGCCTCCTCGAAAAATTTTGCGGGCGTGTCGTCGGTGAGTTTTGTTTTTAAGTAAGCGGCAACTGTTCGGCACGTAAGGAACGTTTCCATTTTTCTCGCGTAGAATTGCGGCGGCGTAGTCGGTATCAGCGTCGGGGACAAGTTGTTTGCAAGCGCGTTGAATAATCTCTCGTTGACGTGAGCCAAATCGGGCGGTCGGAAAATTTTTGCACGCTCGAAGCGATAACGCAAAATCCCGTCGTCAAATTCCTCGTTGCGGTCGTTGCTATCGAAATTCTTCATGTGATAGGTGGTGTGGTCAGCCGCGCCGCGCGAAACTTTTTTGGCGTATTCCTCGCGGCTCTTAGTGTGATAATGATTTATGACCATTTTTTCATCTGTGACGGGTTCGTTAAAAGGTCCGATTACAATTCCGCCGTTTTCGTTGACGGCAAAGACGCCCTCAAAGTAAACCGCGAAGTGCGGAATCGTCATGTAACTTATCTTGCGCGGGTTGGCGATTGTCTTGACATGTTTGTTTTTCGGAGCACGGCGTGTGAATCTTTCCAAGACGCCGCGAGAGTAATCTGCCTTCTCTTGTCCGTTCGAGCCAAACATTTGCCAGTTAATCGCTAAGCCCGCCGCGTTCGGGTCGTGCGACAAAATTTCGTCGACGACTTCTGAAATACCCCCCCCCGGTCAACCTTGGGGTAAACGAATTCGTCGCCGTCGATAAACGCCATGTAGCGGCAATGAAATTTGAATCGTCTAACTGCGTCGTTGTAGGCGACCATCTGCATGGCTTTGCCGGGCAAAGAGAAATAATCGACAAGCCCCGCCTCAATGTAGGGCTTGGCGACTTCAGCTTGATTGTCGGGACTTTCGTTGTCGTAAAGATAAAAATGATCGACGCCCGCGATTAAATGATAATCGAGCCACTCTTTGAGGTAGGGACCTTCGCACTTCATGATAGCGACGACCGCCAAATTGTGCAGGAATAAATTTCTGTCAACCATGACTTATTCTCCTAAAACGCCGTCCAGAATGCCAATAACCTCGTCAACGTGCTCGTTCGTGATAATCAGCGGCGGAATAAATCTTAAAACTGTGCCGACCGTGCAATTTATAATCGCGCCGCGCTTCATGCACTCGTTGACAATTTCCACGCCCGATTTTTTAGGCTTGTCGAGTTGTGCGCCGAGAATCAGACCTTCGCCGCGAATCTCGCTAATCTGCGCGGGATATTTTTTCTGCAAGCCGATAAGCTTGTCCTTAAAATATTTTCCGACTTCAGCGACGTGCGCCAGAAATTTTTCGTCGGGAATCGTATCGAGAACGACATTAGCCGCCGCGCAGGCAAGAGGATTGCCGCCAAAAGTCGTGCCGTGGTCGCCAGGCTTGAAAGCTTGCGCAACCTCCTCTGTGCAAATGAATGCGCCAATCGGGACACCGCCCGCCAAGCCCTTTGCCAGCGTGACGATGTCGGGCTTGACGCCGTATTTCTCGTAAGCGAAAAATTTCCCACTACGCCCGATACCCGATTGAATTTCGTCGAAAATCAAAAGTGCGCCGTGTTTATCGCAAAGCTCGCGAACTTTTTTAAGATAATCGTTTTTCGGAGGATAAACGCCGCCCTCGCCCTGAATCGGCTCCAACATCACCGCGCAAGTTTTGTCGGAAATTTTTTCGGCAAGTTCGTCGGCGTCGTTGAAGTGCACGTAATCGAAACCGGCGGGCAACGGCTCCAGTCCTTCTTGATAATGCGGCTGACCCGTCGCCGTCAAAGTCGCCAAAGTTCTGCCGTGGAAACTGTTCCACGCCGTGATAATTTGCGTTTTATCGGCGGAAAATTTTTTGGCGAACTTGCGGGCGATTTTAATTGCACCCTCGTTAGCCTCCGCGCCCGAATTCGCAAAGAATGCCCTGTCCAGCCCGCTGAGCTTGACGAGTTTTGCGGCGGCGTCGGCTTGCGGCTGTGTGTAGTAAAGATTGCTCACGTGAATAACTTTTGCCGCCTGCTCCGAAATTGCTTTAACGAGCGGCGGATAATTGTGCCCCAAAACGTTGACGGCGATACCCGCCAGGAAGTCGAGATACTTTTTGCCGTTGATGTCGTAAAGATAGACGCCCTCGCCGCGTTCCAAGACGATTTTGTAGCGTTTGAACACGGGCAGATAATTTTTGTCGTCGCGCTCAAAAATTTTTTCTTCCGTCAAGTAAATCACTCCTCATTTCCTCATCGACAGTTGCAAACCGATTTCGTCAAGCATTTTCTGCTCCTCGAAAAGAACTTCCGCATTGTACTCGCGCAGTCGTTTTTCCTTGAGCTGTTCGATACTCTTCAGATACGTCATCAGTTGCATTAGAATTTTTAATTTCTGCTGTTTATCCTGCGTCGCCCGCAAAATTATTTCCTGTTGACGTTCAATCTGCTCGCGTTTCCAATTAAAAAATTCATTATAAGTCATGATAACTCCAACCGTGACTTTTTTGCCTTCGCTGGTCATATCGGCGAATTCTTTTTGTCCTTCCGCCATTTCGCGCAGGAGGACTTGCAATTTTGCGCGACACTCCTCCAGCTTCCGCGACGATTCAGCGAATTGCATTTCGGCATCGTCTTTTTTGCGCTTCGTGACTTTCAAAAGCGTTTCGAGTTGGAATTTAAATTTTTTCATATCACTTACCGCTGATTCTCATGAGTTTTTGCTTGGTCACTTCGTAAGTATCGACTTCAAAAATCCCTTGGCAGAGGAATTCGTTAATCGCGTCAATCTTGCCAATCGCCTCGTCAATGCGTTTGCTGGAGCCTTTAACATACGCGCCAATGTGAATCAAATCTTCCGCGTCCTTGTAAACCGCCATCAACGCCCGCATTTTCTGCGCGGCTTGAAGGTGAGCAGGCTCGACGACTTCGACCATGACACGGCTAACGCTTCCCAAAACGTCAATAGCGGGGAAGTGATTCTGCGCGGCGATTGAACGGCTTAAAACAATATGCCCGTCGAGAATGGAGCGGACAGCGTCGGCAATCGGTTCGTTCATGTCGTCGCCGTCAACCAACACCGTATAAATCCCCGTGATTGAGCCGGTGTCCGAAGTGCCAGCGCGTTCCAAAAGTCTAGGCAACAGCGCGAAGACTGACGGCGTGTAACCACGGGTGGCGGGCGGCTCACCGATTGTCAAGCCGATTTCACGTTGCGCCATGGCAAAGCGCGTGACAGAATCCATCATCAAAATAACTTTGTGCCCTTGGTCGCGGAAATATTCGGCAATGGCGGTGGCAGTCATCGCTCCCTTGATTCGGACAAGCGCGGGCTGGTCTGAAGTGGCAACGACGACTACGGCGCGTTTCAATCCCGCCTCGCCCAAGTCGCGTTCGATAAAGTCACGAACTTCACGACCGCGCTCACCGATTAGCGCAATGACGCTTATATCAGCCTCGGTGTTGCGGGCTATCATGGAAAGAAGCGTAGACTTGCCGACGCCCGAACCCGCCATGATGCCGATACGCTGACCGTCGCCCATGGTTATTAGCCCGTCGACAGCGCGCACTCCGACGTAAAGGCTCTCATGAATTCGCGGGCGTGTCAAAGGGTGCGGCGGCGGCGCGTGCAAGGGATATTCAAGCGTCGACAGAATTGGTCCCAGCCCGTCCATAGGATTTCCAAGCCCGTCAAGCACTCGCCCCAAAAGTTCGTCGCCAACTTTAACTTGCAACGTCTTCTGCGCGGCAACTACTTCGCAGCCGGGACCGACGCCCTGCATTTCGCCGATCGGCATCAGCATTACGAAACCTTCGCGGAAGCCGACGACTTCAGCGGGGATTGGCGGCACGTTCGGGAATTTCGACGTGATATAACACAGCTCGCCCACGCTGACGGGCGGTCCTTGCGTCTCGATAACCAGCCCGACTACTTGCGTAACTTTGCCCGTCAATTTAATCGTGTTGCATCCGTTAATCGCGTTCCTAAGTTTCTGCAGGTTAATATCATTTTTTATCGCTGTCATTTCAAAATCCCCATAAAGTTTACAAGTCTAGATAATAATGCGTCGACAGCTCGACAAGTTCATCGGCAACCAGCGAATGAAAGCCCGCGTAAGATAAATTTTCTGCTTGCGCGGAGAAAGTGTAATGCCCGACTGCCCACGCCGCGACTTGTTGCGTCTCGGAAATTTTTGCAATGTAAATTGTCGTGCCCGTCGTCGTATCCACGCGCCACTTCACGCCCGACACGCCGCTTATATCTTGAAGCTCCTCGCCGTCCGCCCGTTTGTGTGTTCTCACCGTCAAGGAAACTGTCGGCTCCCATCTGCGCCCGTAACGAATTTCAGCTATGCCCTGCCCCGCGTACAGTGCCGTTATCTCGTAGCCCGATTTGCGCGGCATATACAGCGGGATAAAATGAACTGCGCGGGCGACTTCAGCAAAATTCGCGTAGACGAGCTTTTGATTGGGCAAGGCGACCGTTTCGACAGTTTGCGGTGGCGCAGGATTAATCGCTGGCTGTGGTTTAGGCGCAGGTTCAGCTATCGGCTGTGGCTTCGGCGCAGGTTCAACTTTGGGCTGCGGTTTCGGCGCGGGTTCAACTATCGGCTGTGGCTTCGGAGCAGGTTCAACTTTGGGCTGTGGCTTCGGTGCGGGTTCAGCTATCGGCTGTGGTTTTGGAGCGGGTTCAACTTTGGGCTGTGGCTTCGGAGCAGGTTCAACTTTCGGCTGTGGCTTCGGAGCAGGTTCAACTTTCGGCTGAGGCTTCGGCGCAGGTTCAACTTTCGGCTGTGGTAAAGGTTCGGGCGGCGGCGTTTCGACTTTTGGTGGCGGAGTTTCGTTTTTCGATGGCTCGATTACAATCGCCTCTTCCTTGCGTTGCCTGTCCTTTTTATCCGAACTCTCCTTAAGTTT
>JAFPVP010000181.1 GCA_017412925.1 Selenomonadaceae bacterium | reverse complement strand
CAGTTGACAACGGGGCGATTTTCTGATACATTTTCCATAGGTTTTACATAGTGAGAATCATCTTTCGGCGACGGTTGCAGTCGATTCGATTCAGCGACGGAACGGACGCCGTTGCCTACAGGACAAATATTTTCTGTAACAGTGTCAAGGAGGAATTTATCATGATGGTATCAAGTAATGGCGATTATGCAGCAATTAATGCCAGCAAGTTTATTCGTCGCCACGGCAACAACGCAGCGACCAGCGTTGCAAGACTTTCCAGCGGCATAAGAATCAATAGCGGTGCCGATGACCCCGCAGGTATCGTTACTGCCGGACACCTGAAGGGAAATGCGTCTGCTGCTGACGCCGCCGCCCAGAACGCCCAGAACGCTGCAGCTTGGGGCAAAGCGGCTGACTCTGCCTATGGTAGCGCACTCGATATTCTCTACAGATTGAAAGAGATCGCTGTACAACATCAAGATGCCACAGTTGCTAGTGCAAATAGAGCTGGTCTTGAGGCGGAAGCGACGGCACTCAATGATCGTCTTGGAAAAATCCAAAACCAAAAGTTTGGCACGCAGAGCATGTTTGGCAGTAACCTCACTTTCTATCTTAGTACAGGTAGTGCTACAACTACTATTAACTTTGGTGCTGGTGTCAGTAGCGTTGCTGGCTCTAAACTTTATAAGGCGAGTGAGATTGAGACTCAAATTACCGCTGTAGCTAAGGCTCAAGGTACGGCGGGCGGCTCTGCAAATGCTCTCGGTTACTTTGCTGACGGTCTTGCGGCGGAATCTGCTGCCATGTGGTCTGCATACGACGATTACACCCAGGCGAACACTGCCAGCGAAATGACCAAGTTCGTCAGAAACAGCGTCTACGAGCAATCGGCGCAACTTATCCTCTCACAGTACAACCAGAACGCTTATTCGGTGCTTAACCTTTTAAGGTAAGCGGAGACACAGGGATTGCGTCTTCCGGCGGTTCAGGGATAGACATTTCAGCATAGTATACGAATTCAAAAAGGCTCGTCGGCTACGGTCGGCGGGCTTTTCGCTTGCCTTGAGCTTTGATAGCGCGGCGGCTCCGTGGTAAATTTTAAACGCCATTTACAGACACTAGACCTGCGCGGGCTTCGTTTAGTCGGGCGTTGACAGTGCGGCGAGTCTGTGATAAATTTTAAATGCTCCTTGTAGATATGAGAACAATCGCTATCACAAACGAAGAAAAACCCCGCACAGCTTGACGAACTGCGCGGGGCTTCGTTTTGCCTAACCGGTTGACTAGACCGATTGTCAGGGGCATCTAGAGCTGCCACGCATTTAATATACTTGTCGTAGATGTAGTTGCCGATAGTCAGTCTTTTTATCACTAAACAGGTTTTGAGCCGCAAAAGTCAGAGTGTCCGAAAGTGTATTGTACATAGTCGGCATTGATATTGCTAAACGCTTAGAACAGCGGACACTTCAGTCGGCGAAACAAGCGGCATTAAGCCCATTCCAACGGTTGCTGTAATGCCTCTGATAAAATAATATGGCGAAATTTAGCCCGTCCTCTTTCCTAACCCCTTGAAAAGGCGTTTGAGCAAAAAGGAGTCGTCATTGGCACGTAATTTTTCCAGTAACAAGTGCGCGCTGTGCGTTTGAATATTGCTTTTCGCCACCCGCCATGTCGTGAACTTCTTGGAAAGCGTCGCGAATTTTGAGTGATTCGCTCAAATTGTCGCTTCTGCCGATTGAGTATTTGATTTAGTCGTCGGTCTGAACTGAATCAAAGCCCTGCTCGTCGGCGAGTTTGATGTTGTGAGTGCGGTGATTGTAGCGGAAAATTTTCTGCCCGTTCGCGTCAAGCAAATTTTTTGCGATTTTGTCGGATTCGTTAATTTGCCCGCACTACTTTGCAAAAGTCCCGTGCGTTCGGCAACGTCCTCGAATTGGTCGGCGATAATTTTCTCGTCAATTAAATCCGAAGAAATACAAAGGACAAAAAGTGTTGGCAGTAGACGATTCGGATTTTAGTTTGCTCTTGAATAAATGCCGCCCGAACTTGGGAGGCGATTATTTTTTTTTAAGAATTTTTGTAGCCGATAGCGCGGAGCTTTTTAATTGCGGCGGGCAAATTTTCCATGACGTCCGAGGCGATTAATCCCTCCGCTTTTTCCTGCGCGGCGAAATTTCCTGCGGTGCCTTGTAGCCAGACGCCCGTCAGCGGCGCGAACGGCGTTTGCTTCATTAGTCCGGCAATCGCGCCCGCCAACACGTCGCCGCAACCGCCCGTCGCCATTGCGCTGTTGCCGAGCGGCGAGATAAAAATTTCTCCGTTCGGGTAGCCAACAACGGTGGCTTCGCACTTCGCCACGATTATTGCGCGATATTCCTGCGCGGCGCGACGAACTTCGGGGACGAGCGCGGGACGCAATTTTTCAACGGGGATATCTAACAGCGCGGAAAGTTCTCCGAGGTGCGGCGTGAGGATTGGAATTTGCTTGCAAGTCTTAAGCTCTTCCGCTTTGCCGTTGAAAGGATAAATCGCGTCGGCGTCGAGTATCAGCGGCTTGTCGACTTCTGCGGCGATTTTTTTGACTAAAGCTTGAGTTTCGCGCTCGCGTCCCAATCCGCAACCCATTAAAATTGCGTCGACATTTTCCGCCAAGTCCAAAATTTTTTCAGAAGCTTTATCGCCGCCGATTATCCCCTGCTTAATTTCGTCGAGCGGTGCCGTCATCACTTCGGTTAATTTCACTTCGTAAATCGGATTGAGACTTTCGGGCGTCGCCAAAGTTACGAGCCCCGCGCCGACTTTCATCGCGCTCATTGCCGCCAAAGACGCCGCGCCCGTCATGCCGCGCGAACCCGCCACGATTAAAATTTTTCCACACGTGCCCTTGTGCGAATCTTTCGGGCGAGCGGGCAAAAATGTCAGCGCAAGCTCATCGTCGATAAGTGTTTGATGAATGTCCTCGCTCAAAAGTTCGGCGGGCAAGCCGATGTTATCGACCAAAAGTTTTCCGACGTAAGACGCGCCAGGGCAAATGTAATGTCCTATCTTCGGCAAACCGAGCGCAACCGTACAATCCGCTTGCATGGCAGCCTCGCCGACCGCGCCCGTATCAGCCTCCACGCCAGACGGAATATCGATTGACACGGTAATTTTTTTCGCGGCATTGACAAGACGAATCAAACGCAACGCGGCGGGGCGCAGTTGTCCGCTGAAGCCCGTGCCCAAAATCCCGTCAATGACCGCGTCGGAAAATCTCAGCGTGACTTGCAAACGTTCCCAAGCTCTGTCGCTTTCCAGTTGCTGAAGTTCGACGCCCATGCCGCGCAGAATTCTCATCTGGACGTTGAGCGACGCCGTGCGGTGGTCTTTATCTCCGAGCAAAAAAATTTTCACGCGCGCGCCCGCGTTCGATAAATATCTCGCCGCCGTCAATGCGTCGCCGCCGTTGTTGCCGCTGCCCGCCAAGATGCAAATGCTTTTCTTCGACACGGTGCCCAAAATATTTTTCGTCGCCTCGAAGACACGATGTCCCGCGCTCTCCATAAGCGACAATTCGGGCAAGCCGTATTCCTCGATTGCGCTCTTGTCTATCGCGTGCATTTGTTTTGCCAATGCTATCTTCATAAAAAATCCTCCAAAAAAATTTTCCGCCATTATAACAGAGCGCGTCGACTTTTACAAAAAATTTTCCGGCTGAACTATCCGAGCCGCGCCTCCTGCTTTGTCAAAGCCTCCTGCCAGACAGCTTTGAACGGCACGGAATTTTTTTCGGCAAGGCGGCGGCAGTCTTCGTATTCGGGCGTTATCGAAACAATTTTGCCGTCGTACGCGCTGACTTTGCATTGAACGGAGCCAAAACTCGTTTCAACTTTTGCCATCTTGCGCACAGCCTCCACGCGCCGCGCAATTTCTATCACGCGCAAACCGATTGTCGTCGTCTCCTCAAAAATAATTTTTATGCAAAGTTCCCTGTGCTCCACGTCGACCAAAACGCTAAGCATCTGCGCGGGACGATTTTTTTTCATGTAAATGGGCGTCGTCCACACGTCCAAAGCTCCCGCGCTGAAAAGCCGCTCGTAGAGCCAGCCGTAAATTTGCGGGTTCATGTCGTCGATATTCGCCTCAAGCTTGAACAAATGCCGCTCGCCCGCGCCGCCGTATTCGCCCAGATAAATTCGCAGGACGTTTGCAATTTCCAAATCCCACGTGCCCGCGCCGTAGCCGATTTTCTCCGCGCTGAAATCTTCGGGCAAGTCCGCGCTGTGTTCAGCCAACGCCTTGACAATCGCCGCGCCCGTCGGAGTCGTCAATTCTTTTTCCGCGCCGAAGTGATACGTTTTAAATCCTTGCAAAAGTTCGGCGGTGGCGGGAGCCGGCACGGGCATTAAGCCATGCGCACACTTGACGAAGCCGCTACCCGTGTTGATTCGCGAGACGAAAATTTTTTCCACGTCGAGATAGTCCAGGCAAATCGCGCAGCCGACAATGTCGACGATAGAATCAACCGCGCCGACTTCGTGGAAGGTAACTTCATCGGCGGCGCGTTGATGAACTTTTCCTTCCGCCGCAGCTATCACGGAAAAAATCGCCAGCGCACGAGTTTTAACCGCCGCGCTCAGCTCCGAGTTGTCGATAATTTTTTTTATGTCGCCAAACGTCCGGTGGCTGTGATTTTTAATGTGTTCGTGGCGGTGCAAGTGGCGAATGTTCGGGCGGTCGAGTTCCGAGTCAAAATTTTTCGGGAGCTTCACGTCAACATAAGCCGCGCCGATTCCGTTCTTGCTGACGTTAGAAATTTCCAGTTCAAATTCTCGCGGCAAGTTCAGTTTATCGAGTTCGCCGCGCAAAAATTTTTCGGGCACGCCAAGTTGAATGCACGCGCCGAGAAACATATTTCCGCTTATGCCCGCCGCGCAGTCCAAGTACATCGCTTTCATAAAATTCCTCCCAGATATTTTTGAGCAGTTTAGCAAATGACTGATTGCCTGTCAAAAATCGAGTTCGCTCCAAGAAAAATTTTTGTCGATAAGCGGCGCAAAAAAATCCCCCGGCAACTTGAATCGTTGTCGAGGGAGAAATCCGTTAGGAAGTAAATCTTAATTAATAGAAGCCAGACGGATTTTCGCTGAGGTTGATGTAAATATTTTTCTTCTGCGTGTAGGCGTTCATTATCAGCTTGTGAGTTTCGCGCCCGATGCCGGATTTTTTGTAGCCGCCGAAAGGTGCGCCTGCCGGCAATTCGTTGTAGCAGTTAATCCACATTCTGCCAGTCTCGATAGCGCGGGCGACTCTGAAGGCGCGGTTAATATCTTTCGTCCAGACCGCGCCGCCCAAGCCGTATTCGCTGTCGTTCGCCATTTGAATAACTTCGTCCTCGTCGTGGAATTTGATGACGACGGCGACCGGTCCGAAAATTTCTTCGCAAGCGACGCACATTTTGTTATTGACGTCGGCGAGGAGCGTCGGTTGCATGAACGCGCCTTTTTCTCCGCCTTCGACGATAGCTTTCGCGCCGCCCGTGATGACTTGCGCGCCTTCCTTCTTGCCGATTTCGACGTAATTCAAAATCTTTTCAAGCTGGCGGTTGTCAATCTGGCTGCCCATTTGCGTATCGGGTTCCCACGGCAGACCAACTTTGACGCTCTCGAATTTGGCTTTGAGTGCGGCGAGGAATTTATCGTAAATCGTATCCTGCACAAAAATTCTGGAGCCAGCACAGCAGACTTGCCCTTGATTGAAAAGAATGCCCATGCACGCGCCGTCAATCGCCTTATCGAAGTTGCAATCGTCAAAGTAAATGTTAGCGGACTTGCCGCCGAGTTCGAGCGTCGCGGGAATAAGTTTTTTAGCCGCCGCGTCAGCCACGCTGTAGCCGACTTCTGTCGAGCCAGTAAACGCGAGCTTGCTGATGTCGGGGTGGTCGAGGAGATATTGACCGGTCTTGCCACCGCTGCCCGTCACGATATTGAGGACGCCGGGCGGCAATTCTTTTTCGATAAGTTTCATAAGCTCAAGGACGCTCAAGCTTGTCGTGCTGGACGGTTTAAAGACGATGCAATCGCCCGCGCCGATAGCCGGTGCCAATTTCCACGCCGCCATGAGATAAGGGAAATTCCACGGGACAATTTGACCGACGACGCCAATCGGCTCGTTAATAATCAAGCTCAAAGTGTTTTCGTTGATGACGTTCGCGGAGCCTTCCTCCGAACGAATGACGCCCGCGAAGTAGCGGAAATGGTCGGAGCCCATTGGAATATCGACGTTCATGGTTTCGCGAATCGGCTTGCCGTTGTCGAGGGTTTCAATCATTGCAAGGTGATCGCGGTTCGCGTCGATGATGTCGGCGATTTTAAGGAGAATAGTCGCGCGTTCGGCAGTCGAAGTTTTTTTCCATTCGGGGAACGCAGCCCACGCCGCTTTTACCGCGTCGTCAACGTCCTGCTTGCTGCCGGCGGCAACTTTGCACATGAACTCACCGTTGGCGGGGTTATAAACGTCGAACGTCTTGCCGCCCTCGGCGTCGCGCCACTGCCCGCCGATGTAGAGCTGATAGCTGTCCTGCCAAATTTTTTTCGGAGCTGTTGCCATAGAAGAATCCCTCCCAAATAAATTTGCATACATTATACCGCATTGAAGTTATATCCTGTCAAGAAAATATTTTTAAAGTTTATTTTTCGGCGAGCTTGGCTTGAATGTAGATGGCGCACTCGAGTCTTTTTTTCTGAATTTCACAGCCGACTTCGTAGGGCTGACGAATTTCCCCGTGAAACAAATCGGCGTTGGCATGACAGCCGCCGCTACAGAAAAATTTCGCCCAACAGGAGCGGCACTTCGGCTTATTTAAAACGTGCGATTCACGGAAATATTTCAGCCAATGCTGCGCAGATTTTTCCACGCCGTCAAAAATATTTCCCAGCCGATATTTTTCGCGCCCAACGAATTGGTGACAAGGATACAAGTCTCCGTTCTCGGCAACCGCAAAATATTCGTGACCCGCGCCGCAACCCGACAATCTCTTAGCCACGCAAGGTCCGTTCGATAAATCAACGTTGAAGTGGAAGAAAAAAAATCCTCGACCTGCGCGGTGCCGCTCAAGGTAAGCCGCCGTCAAGCGGTCGTATTCGGCGCAAATTCTCGGCAAGTCTTCTTCCGTCAAAGCAAGCGGCGAATTTTTTAGGACGACAGGCTCCACGGATAAAAGATCAAAGCCCGCGTCGTGAAGGCTCAAAACGTCCGCCGTGAAGTCCAAATTTTTTTTCGTGTACGTGCCGCGCAGATAATAATTTTCTCCGCCGCGCTCCTCGACCGTCCGCCGAAAATTTTTCAGCACACGCTCATAACTGCCGCGCCCGCTAATGTCAGGTCTCATGGCGTCGTGAATTTCTTTGCGCCCGTCCAAGCTCAGCACCAGCGAAATATTATTCTCGTTGAGCCACGCGGAAATTTTCTCGTCAAGCAAAATTCCGTTCGTCGTCAGCGTCAACTTAAAAATTTTTCCGGTCTCCTGCTCGCGTTGTCTAACGTATTCGGTGACGGCTTTGACTGTGCGGAAATTGATCAGCGGCTCGCCGCCGAAAAAATCAATCTCACAGTGCTTGCGAAGCCCCGAATTTTTTATGATAAAATCAACCGCCGCCCGCCCGACTTCCTCCGACATAACCGCGCGGTGCCCGAAAGAGCCGCCGTCGCCGAAGCAATATTTACAGCGCAGGTTGCAATCTTGCGCGACCATCAGGCAAAGACTTTTCACGACGCCACGGGTTGCGAAAGTCGGCGGCACGTTAATATCCGGTGCAAAAAGTTCGCCCGCGTCAATCAGCTCGTGTAGCTCGCCCAAAATTTCGGCGGTGTCAGCGGCGGGATATTTTTTCAAAATTTCCGCGTCGTTGGTGCCGTCGAAGTCGTCCAGGATTTTAAACGTCGCCTCGTCGATTAAATGAACCGCGCCGCTGTTCACGTCCAACAAAATAAAATCGTCGCCCTGCTTAAACTTGTGAATCATCTGATTCCTCCACCGCAAGAATTTTTTCTAACTGCGCCTTCAATTCGGGAATATTTTTTGTGAGAACTTCCCACATGATTCCCAAATCAATTTTTTCATACTCGTGGGCGTGAAGATTTCGCAAACCTTTTATTTCGTGCCAAGGAATTTCGGAATGTTGCGCTTTGAAGTCTTCAGAAAGCCGCGTCGTCAGCTCGCCGATTTGATAAACACACATGTCGCAAGCCAAACGGAAAACCGAATCTGAACTGTAGACTTCGCAAGTGGCATTGAATCTGCCCCGAAAATTTTCGATTTCTTTGCAGTAGTCGAACATTTTTTGAATCACGATTCGATTTACGTTACGCCGATTTTTCCTCATAGAGCAATACCTCATCTTTTTTTATTTCTGCCAAAAATTTTTTGTCCGAAATACCAGTGCTCACAACGTCGACGTGACAGCCTAGCTCATCTTCCAAGTCGTCGATAAAGCCGATATATTGTAAGCCTATTATTTTCCCCTTGTCGATGATAAGGTCAACGTCGCTTTGGTCGTCCGCCTCGCCGCGTGCATAGCTCCCGAACAGCGACATGCGCCGCACGCCATATTTTTTTGCAATGGGCACGGTCTTAGCGCGGATAGTTTCAATGTCGTAGATCATTTCAACCGCTCCTTGGTCAGTTTTCATTGTCAGCTAATCTTAAAAGTTTCAGTTCGGGCGGGTCGTCGGGCTTTGGCGGCGCGTGGTGCTTGGCGATAATTTTTGCCTCCTTGAAGAGCCCGATTCGTTGAAGTTTCTGTGCGCCCAATTCAGCGTGATTATGATAAACGTAGAGGGCGTGGTTGCCGTTGAGCTCCAAACGTTCGGCGAATTGCGGCGCGAGGCTCGTTATCAGCACGGCAAAAATTTTCCCTTTAATCGTCAAGTCGCCGGCGCGTCTGCCCGTGTCGTGAAGGAGGGCGCATCGAATCAGAAATTCTTTGTCGACGCCGCGCTTGTCCTCGATAACCAGCCGCTCGACAGTGTAAGCCGTGCGCAAGCTGTGAACTTGGTCGGCGACACTCATCGCGAAAAAAATTTTCTGCTCCTCGGCATTCAAGTGCGCAGAAATATATTTCCCGTCGTCGACGCTCACACGCGCCGTCACCGCCCGAACGAACTGCATAATTCTTTTTAAAACACTCATGCTAAATAAATTAACTCCATACAATCTTTTGCTACACAGAATTTTTCCGCGTCGGATTTACTTTGCGCCGCGCCGGAAACTTCGACGACTTTGCCCGCCGCCCGAAGATTAGCCGCTTTTTTTATCGCCGCCTCCTCGAAGCCCGCCGCGTAGCTCAAATAAAAATCTTTTCTCCGCGAATTTTCTTCGACGCCTTGAAATTTTCTTGCGTCCAAAATTCTCTCGATACCCAGCGCAAAACCCGTAGCCGCTCGCGCTGCGCCGAAGTCTTTAAGCATGTTGTCGTATCTGCCGCCGCCCGCCAAAGAGTAGCCCACGCCTGGCGCGTACGCCTCGAAGACCATGCCCGTATAATATTCAAAGTCGCGAATCAAGCCCAAGTCGAACGTAATTTTATCCGCCACGCCGTAAATTTCAAGCAGGCGATAAATTTCCGTCAAGTTCTCCAAAGCTTTGCGGGAACGAGCATTGTCGGCGAGTGATTGAGCCGCCGTCAAAATTTCTGCGCCGCCTTGGAGCGTCGGAATTTTTTTCAACGTGTCGTCAATGTCCAAATTATTCAGCGCAACTATATCGTGGCGTTCGATTGCCGATTTAATTTGCGCTTGAACGTCCGCCGATAAATTTTCCATGAGCCCGCCCGCGAATTCGACTTGCCCCAAACAAATTTTAAAATCTTCAAGCCCCGCGACGTTCAAAGCCTGCGCGGCAAGGGCGATAATTTCCGCGTCGGCGAAGGCGTTGGAAACTCCGATTAACTCGACGCCCGCTTGATAGAATTCGCATTGGCGACCGGGCTGATTAGTGCGGAAGCGGAAGACGTTCGTCAAGTAGGAGAGTTTGAGCGGCAACGGCGAATCTTTTAACCGGCTGACTGCCAGCCGCGCTATCGGCGTTGTCATCTCGTGGCGCAGTGCCAGCGTCCGATTAAGTCCGTCGAACATTTTAAAAAGGTGCGGTTCGATTATCCGCCCGCCCGAAGTCGTCAGCGTCTCCAAATATTCCATCGTCGGTGTCACGACTTCTTCATAGCCGAAGCTCGCGAACAGCCCGAAAATTTTTTGCTCGACTGCGCGTTTAGTTGCCGCCTCGTTCGGCAGAAAGTCCCGCGTGCCGTAAGGTGTCTCTAAAAGTCCCGTCATAAAAAAACCTCCCGTTGCATTTCCCTATTGGGCAAAAAATTCCCGGCAGTCAATCGACCGTCGGGATTAAAAATTTTTGCGATAATTTATTTGACGGGCACGCAGTGTTTGTTGTTAATGTCAGCAACTTTCTTGACGCGGCGGCGATATTTTTCGGCAGTGAGAGGTTCGGTCTTGAGCCACGTTTTAACAATTTCCATAGCGATAGCCGAGCCGATAATTTTTCCGCCGATGCAAAGGACGTTGGAATCGGTGTGTTCGCGGGAAAGTTGCGCGCAGAACGGGTCTTGACAAACCGCCGCATAAATGCCGTAGATTTTATTGGCGATGAGTGCCGAGCCGTAGCCGACGCCGTCAACAAAAATTCCGCGATCGCATTCGCCCTTAGCAACCGCCAGAGCCGCCGGATAAACGAAATCGGACAGGTCGCAGCCTTCCTCGTCGTAGGTGCCGAAGTCTTTTACTTCGTGTCCCTGCTCTTCGAGATAGGCTTTGATTTGATTTTTGAGCGCGGTGCCGGCGTGGTCGTTCGCCATTGCAATTTTCATGATAACTCCTCCTCAAAAACATTTTGGATAGTTTATCACGCTTAGACAAAAAAATAAAGCCTGAAAAATCTTCAAGCTTCGGCTCGGTAATAATTTCTCCGCGCGGATTTATTTCTTAACGAATTTGTTCTTGCTGTTAATCTGATAGATGTCGTCGTTGATGTGAAAGGTCGTCGCCGTGAAGTTTTTCAAAGTGATTGAGCCGCCGCTTACTTTGAAGGTGACGGCGTTATTTTTATAGGAAGACGTAAAGTCGAGATTGTCAAGCGTGAGAGTGTCGTCGTCGTCGAAGCCGTAGATAATGTCCTTGCCGTCGCCTTTGGCATAAATAAAGGTATCTGCGCCCGCTTCGCCCCAGAGCGAATCATTACCTTTGCCGCCATAAATAGTATCATCGCTTATCCCGCCGTAAATTTTATCGTTATTCAAGCCGCCGTCTAACAAATCATAACTATCGCCGCCGACTAGCGTATCATTACCTTTGCCGCCTTTTAGAATATTAATACCGTCGCCGCCGACTATTGAATCATTTCCGTCACCACCGACTAGCGAATCATCTCCGTCACCGCCGCTTAGAGTGTCTTTGCCAGTGCCGCCCGATAAGGTATCTTTTCCTTTGCCGCCGAAGAGTTTATCATTGCCCGACTCGCCGTAAAGTTTATCGTTGCCGTCGCCGCCGTTCAAGATGTCATTACCTATACCGCCGTAAAGAGTAGTATCTTTATCGTTGGCATTAAGTGTATCCTTGCCGATATAGCCGTAAAGAACATTTTTATTTATCGCGCCGATTATCGGGTCTTTCGGAGCAGGCTCGCCCGGCGCAATGATATACGATTGTCTTTTAATTCCGACGTTATCTTGAAGCCTTTCACTGCTTGCCGAGCCGAAGATTGAACAGACGACCGCGCCGCTTGAATCCTTTCCGTAAGCCCGCGTGGTCAAGGTGCCGTCCGCCTCACGCAGTTTGAATTCTTTGTTCAAGCCGTCGACAAGAGTTATAGAGCCTTCGCCGATTGTGAGGATAACTTTTTTGCCGCTGATTTTCGCCGAGCTTATCAAGCCTTCGGAAACTTCGAGCGTATCCTTTTCGCCAATGCCTTTTATCGAGTCTTTGCCGTCGCCTTCTTTGTAAAGGAAAAGAGTATTGTCGCCGCTTGTTACAATGCTGTCATTGCCCGTACCGCCGAGAATTGTATTACTTGAGCTGTTGCTTATGATTGTGTCATTGTTTGCTCCTCCATTAACGGAAACATAACCCCATTTATAGGAAGAAGAAGTGCCGCCGCTAGCATATGGATTGTAATCTGAAACGACAATATAATCGTTGCCCGCGCCGCCGTCAACGGTATCATGGCTGCCTTTGAAGGGATTTGAATCACTTGACATCAAGCCTGCGTAAATGGAATCGTTGCCAATGCCGCCGTCGAATAAATTTTTTCCGCCGCCGCTGTATAAAACGTCGTGACCTTTGCCGCCTTCGAGAGTATCGGAGCCGTCGCCGCCGTCGAGCGTGTCATCTTTAGTGCTGCCGATGAGTTTATCGTTGCCGCCGTTGCCGTAGATAACATTTCGATAGACTGCGCCGCTTATCGTATCCTTAATGGTTTCGTCGCTGTCGCCGCCGAAGATTGAACAGATCGTATCTCCTCGTTCAGGGTCGTATTTGTAAGCAAGTGTCGTTGTCGTGCCGTTGGCTTCGCGAATTTTAAATTTCTTGTCGTCGCCTTCAACAAGTCTAATTGAGCCGTCGCCGACATTAATCATTACGTCCGAGCGGTCGCTTGTTACATTGTCGAGTGTAATTTTTTTGATTGCGCCGGATTCAATATATAATGTCGATATGGGAATACTCTCAAAAAGAATGTTGCTGAGATATTCAGCGAACTTAGCGTTGGAGAAACCTTCAATAACGTCATTTCCGTCGCCGAGTGAATAATAATACGTTCGATTTGAAAGACCGTCGCAAATAAGCGTATCGTTGCCTGTGCCGCCGATAATACGGCTTTCTGATGAAAATTCTTCAATCAGCTGTCGACGAGTTTTAAAAAATCCTATAATCTCATTTAAAAAATCGCCAATTTCCCAGCCCGCCGAAAATGCCGCTACAGCAGCTGTAACATAAGGATTTTTAGATATTGCCCATGATGACGCTGATTTAACCAAGAAATTTTTGATACAACTTTTTGCCTTATCTATCATTTTACTTGCAACGAGTTGAGAAACAAATCTTGTTGCCTCACAATAATCATTTGGTCCGAAACGATTAACCATTATTTCGTCATTACCCGCGCCGCCGATTATCATTGAGCCGACGTCATGATGAACAATTATTTTGTCGCCGTCATCTTCGCCGTTTATAGTATTATATTCACCGTCGGCACTGAAAATGCGATCTTTACCCGAACCAGAAGAAATTGAAGCGTAACTTCCGCGATTTACTATTAAATCGTCATCGTTACCAGAGATTATTGTAGCGTCGTCGCCACCTCGTACCAAACTCGCGGAGTTATTGGTGATTTTCAAAATGTAATCGACGTATTGATCCAGCCCTTCAGTCATCCATGTCAACAAATTTTCAAAGCTTGTATCGTAAAAGCCGTTAGTAATCGTATTTTTTCCGTCACCGGCATTAATTGAAACGTTATTTGCAATGTTGTTAATAACGTCGTCTTTATCGCCGGCTTGAATTGTGGTGTTGGAGCCGTAAATAACCTTTTGGTCGTAGTAGCCATTATCTACGCTATTTTTGCCGTCGCCGGCGTTGATTGAGACTTTGGAGCCGCTGTTATAAATTTCATCATCGTCTACGCCGCCGTTAATCGTAACGTAACTGCGCCCGCTACCGACGCTTATTAAATTTCTGCCTTTGTCGCCGTTTATCGTTACATTTTTGCCTTTGCCGATTGCGTAAATTGAATCGTCACCCTTGCCGGTCTTAATGGAAATATTATTGCCGCCGTAGACACTTACAAGATTTTTCCCCGCGCCCGCGTCTATCGAAACTTTGGAGCCGCCGAAATTGTAAATTTTATCGTCATCATCGCCCGCAATTATCGTGACGTTCGAGCCGCCCTTGACAGATTCGTCCACAATAAATGATTCAACGGGCGTGCCGCCGTGTACATAAGTTGTTTTCGTATGCCCTTCATAAATCCCGTTCCTTATGGTATTGTTGCCCGCAGAGCCGTTTATCGAAACATTGTTGCCGGCGTTTTTGATAGAATCATTCCCCGCGCCCGCGTCTATCGAAACTTTGGAGCCGCCGAAATTATAAATTTTATCGTCATGTTTGCCTGCCTTAACGGAAATATTACTGCCGCCGTCAATGTTAATTTGATTTTTGCCGATACCCGCCTCGACCGTTATAAACGAGCCGCCTTCAACATAAACGCTGTCTGCGCCTTTTCCTGCGTCGATAAAAATATTTTTGCCGTCCGCGTTGTGAATTTCATCGTTGCCGACGCCCGCATCAATCGTGACGAAAGAGCCGTAATTCGTGATAAAATCCATTCCTGCCTTTGTAGAAATTTCTACCGAGTCGCCTCGATTTTCAACGCTATCGCAACCTTCGTCGTCGCCCGCGTCTATCGTTACGTTCGCGTTCCAATTTTCAATGGTATCGTTTCCTGTGCCGCCAATTAGCGAGCTGTATTGACCATCGCAGACAGCACCGATAGCACCGACGAAGTTAGCATTCCAAATGTAATCGTCACCTTCACCTGCGTCGATTGTAGAGTTAGCGGCGTCAGTTCGAATGTAATCGTTGTCGTTGCCTGCGTTTATCGAATTGTAGAAGCCGCCGCAGTAGATAGAATCGTCTCCCACGCCCGTATCGATTGTCACATTGGTGCCTTCATCTGAAGCTCCGCACATAACCCACATTACGTCATTGCCTTCGCCGCCGTACATCTTTACAAAGTTTCCGCCCCAGTTTTCAAGTGTATCATTGCCGTTGCCGCCGAACATTATGATATGGTGGGTAAAGACGTGACTACAAATAGAATCGTTATTGTCGCCGCCGTCTATCGTGACGAAAGAGCCGCTATTGATGACTGTATCTTTGCCCTTGCCGCTCTTGATTGTTATGTTATCACCGGAACCATACCAACAATTATTCTTACCAAAATAGCCATTCTCGATATAATCGTTGCCGCTCGTACCAGATAAGAGAACATTTGATATTTTATTGCGAATATGAGCCATAAAAATCATCTCTTAAAAAAAAATCGCCGATAATTGACGAGCGAAAATTCTGCAGTCGCATTCGCCCTTGCGCGGTGCCGGCGTGGTCGTTCGTCATTGCAATTTTCATGATAATTCCTTCTCAAAAACATTTTGAATAGTTTATCACGCTTAGGCAAAAAAATAAAGCCCGAAAAAATCTTCAGGCTTCATCTTTTGTTCGATATGAAATTTTATCAGAACTGTGCCCGCCGTGCAGGACGATGTTTGCTGAAACAATCGCGACAATAAACGGGGCGATCGTTTTTCGGCTCGAACGGGACTTCCGTTTCCTTGCCGCATTCCGCGCAGACGACCGTAAACATTTGCCGCTGTTCGCCACCGTCGCGGTTGCGTTTGCGTTTGTCACGGCAGTCACGGCAACGCACGGGCTCGTTCTCGAAGCCGCGCTCTTGGTAGAATTCCTGCTCACCTGCGCTGAAAATGAATTCTTTTCCGCAGTCCTTGCACACGAGTGTTTTGTCTTCAAAAGCCATTAAAAAAATCTCCTTACAACACACAAAAATTCTTCATGTTCGACAGGGGACGTTGCCCGCAATCGATACGCGCAGATTATATCATGCTTTACAAAAAAAGCAAGCTAAAAGAGACACGCCGCCCGACGTGCCTCTGAAATTTCGATTGGAGCGGGCAATGGGAATCGAACCCACCTCTAAAGCTTGGGAAGCTCTCATTCTACCGATGAACTATGCCCGCCCGCTTTAAAAGCGGGAGAACAGCGTGCGCGGTTACTTTTAAAAAGTAACCAAACAACGTGCGCGATTAATCGCTCAAGAAATGAAACGTTGTCGCCGCGCTCCTGCCTGACGAATTTAGCGCAACATGTTTAGAACATTTGACTGATTGAGATTAAACATTTTCATTCCGAAAAGTGCCAGTTGCTCCAAAGTCTGTTCGCTACGGAGATTCGTGATTTGCTTGGCGATGTCTGCGTCATTAGAATTGGACAACGCCGCGAGCTGATTCTCCTCCATGGTCGTGTAATTTGCCTCTTGGAACTCCAGCCGCTGAAGCAACGCGCCTTGAGTTGTCGCCTCGTCGAGTGATGCCTCGAACGAAAGCCCGCCGTCAAGAACTTCGCGCATTCTGCCATCAAGTTCTTGGACTTGCGTGAGCACGCCGCTGACGGTCTTCAAAGAACTTTCAGCCCCTTCGACTGTCGTCGCGTCGATTGTAACATTACCTTCCGAGTCCGTCAAGCCCAAAGCTTGTGTGCGCAGGTCGCCGAGTTCGAGATTGCGGTAGCCGTCAATGCCCGCCACCGTCAAAGCCTCTCGCGAGCCGTCAAGCAAATTCATGCCGTTGTATTGAACGTAGGCGTTGGCGTCGATTTGCGAGATAAGCTGATTAATTTCCTGCTGAATCGCCTGGCGGTCAAGGTTAGCGTTCGAGTCGTTGGCGGCGTTAATGAGGCGCGCCTGAATATTCGTCAAGCCCTCAATCGTGTTTTTCGTCGCGCCCTCGGCAACTTTAATCATCGAAGCCATATTCTGCGTATTTTGAACTGACTGCGACGTAGCACCGATATTGCTCGTCAAGCGCGCGCCTATCGCGTATTCGGACGCCCCGTAAGCCGCTCTCGGATAATTGGAGCCGGTAGAAATTTTTTGCATCGTGTCATGCTTGGCGGTGCTGATTCGGTTGTAGTTGTTTATGTAGGAATTGACGCCACCCAATGTCATAGCCATGTTGTTTCACCCTTTCCTCTTCCTTGAAACGAAAAAATCCGTACAAACTCTTTGCAAAGAATAGCATAAATTTTTCGGCGATACAAGGATTTTTGGCTGAAAATGAAATTTTTTTTGCGGCGGGAACGGCGACGACTTTTCACGTAAACAACGCCATTTATATCATCGACAAATCTAATAAATCCGAAGAAAATTTCGGCTTTATTTTTTCTCGGCGGCGTGATAAACTGTGCAAAATATTTTTGAGGAGGAGTTATCATGAAAATTGCAATGGCGAACGACCACGCCGGCACCGCGCTCAAAAATCAGATTAAAGCTTATCTCGAAGAGCAAGGGCACGAGGTAAAAGACTTCGGCACCTACGACGAGGAAGGTTGCGACCTGTCCGATTTCGTCTATCCGGCGGCGTTGGCAGTGGCCAAAGGCGAATGCGACCGCGGAATTTTCGTTGACGGCGTCGGCTACGGCTCGGCACTTATCGCCAACAAAATCTACGGCATTTACGCAGCTGTCTGCCAAGATCCGTTCTGCGCGCAACTTTCCCGCGAACACACCGACTCCAACGTCCTTTGTATCGGCGGCAAGATTATCGGCTCGGCTATCGCTATGGAAATCGTCAAGACTTGGCTCAAGACCGAACCTTTGACTGCAGAAAAATATCGTCGCCGCGTCAAGAAAGTTGCTGACATCAACGATAAACATTGTGTTCCCGTCAAATAAATTCGTCAAAAATTTTTTAGCTCGTCGATTAATCGGCGGGCATTTTTTGTTTTGGAGTATAAAAAAATTTGCTCCTAGAAAAATCTGGGAGCGTTTGTTTAGTTATAAGCACGAGAACTTTTCAGTCAAGTGAAATTTTTATACAGCGTCGAAGCCCAGTTGCAAGGCGGTCATGTTCTGTTCGACGGTGTGCGGAGGCACGCGCGTTGCGACAGATTTT
>JAFPVP010000021.1 GCA_017412925.1 Selenomonadaceae bacterium | reverse complement strand
GCCGTCTCCAAAATTTCAAACGACACGATAAAATCCGCTTGCCCTTTGTCGACGACGGGCGAATAAACTTTGTCGCCGAAGCGCACGTAAGTTATCACGGAGCCGCCGCGCTGACTCATGCCGTGCACTTCCGAAACTTTTACGTCGAAGCCTTCGTTCAAGAGCAGGTGCCCCAAAATTTTGCTGGCGAGGAGCGAGCCCTGTCCGCCGACGCCCACGATAATTATATTTTTAGTCACGACTAAAAGCCCCCTTCGGACAAAGCTGACTGCAAACTTCGCAACCGACGCATTGAGTTTGGTCGACGACCGCCTTGCCGTTCTTCATGCTGATAGCCGGACAGCCAATCTTCATGCACGACTTGCAACCGATACATTTTTCCGCGTCGACGTGGAGCGGCGGCTTGTGCTTAACATTTTTCAGCAGGGCGCACGGTCTGCGGCTGATGATGACGCTCGGTTCGGCGGCGGCAAGTTCCTCTTTAATCGCGGCGTCGCATTCTTTTAAGTTGTACGGGTCGACGACGCGCACGCGATTAATCCCCATCGCCCGACACAACGCCTCCAAATCAATTTTGCCGGCGGGGTCGCCTTTGATGTTCAAGCCCGTCGACGGATTCTGTTGGTGACCAGTCATGCCGGTTATCGAGTTGTCCAAAATTATAACCGTCGAGTTCGATTGATTGTAAGCGACGTTCGCCAAGCCCGTCATGCCCGAATGCATAAAAGTCGAGTCGCCGATAACCGCAACGGTCTTGCCCTCGCTAGCCTTGCCGAGCATTTTATTAAAGCCGTGCGTCGCGCCGATACTCGCGCCCATGCAAAGCGTCAACTCAATCGTGCTAAGCGGCGGCACAGCTCCGAGCGTGTAGCAGCCGATGTCGCCGAGCACCGTGCATTTGCGTTTCTTTAGCGAGTAAAATAATCCGCGGTGAGGACAGCCCGCGCACATGACAGGCGGTCTTGCCGGTAAATTAGGAATTAGGAATGAGGAATTAGGAATTGATTTTCCTAAAGCTTGCGCGATTAAGTTTTGGCTGAACTCGTCGATTCGCGGCAGAAGCTCCGAGCCTTCGACTTGCAAGCCCAAAGATTTTACATGCGTCTCGATTATCGGGTCAAGTTCTTCGACGACGACCAGCCGCTTGACTTTTGACGCAAAATTTTTTATCAGCTCCACGGGCAACGGATTTATCATTCCGAGTTTTAAGACGCTCGCGCTCTCGCCGAAAACTTCCTTGACATATTGATAGCAAGTCGACGACGTGATTATCCCCAGCTCGTCGCTGAAAAATTCCACGCGATTAATCGGCGTCGTTTCCGCGTAGGCAATCAGCTGGCGCGTCCGTTCTTCAACTATCGGGTGGCGGCGTTTAGCGTTGCCGGGCATCATCACGTACTTTGGAATATTTTTTTCGTAGGCTTTGGAAAATTCGACGCGCTCCGAAGTTTCGACGACCGATTGACTGTGCGCAACCCGCGTGCACATTTTTATCAGCACCGGCGTATCGAATTGCTCGGAAATTTCGTAGGCGAGCTTGGCAAAGTTCAAAGCCTCGGCGGAGTCGCTCGGCTCAAGCATGGGAACTTTGGCGGCAATGGCGTGGTGGCGGCTGTCCTGTTCGTTCTGCGAAGAATGCATGCCCGCATCGTCCGCAACCACGACAACCAGCCCCGCGTTGACGCCCGTATAGCTCAGCGTGTACAAAGGGTCAGCCGCCACGTTCAAGCCCACGTGCTTTTGTCCGCAGAAAGCCCGACGACCCGCCAGCGACGCCCCGAACGCCGACTCCATTGCAACTTTTTCGTTCGGTGCCCACTCGCAATAAATTTCGTCGAACTTGACAGCTTCCTCTGTTATCTCCGTCGAAGGCGTGCCTGGGTAGCTGGAAACGAACGCCACGCCCGCCTCCCACAGCCCGCGAGCCAACGCCTTGTTGCCCAACATTAACTCTTTCAATCAAAACATCTCCTAATTTATCTGCTAAAATATTTGATTTAAATTCTTCGCGGCGAAGTCAATATCCTGCCACGTCAAGCCTAAATAAATCGCCGGCGTTGCGATAAAAAAATTTAGCCCCGTCCTTTGCGGAGGGGGCATTGTTTTCGTTATCTGTTGTCGCTTCGTTAAGCGCGATTAATTTTTACATGCCGGCTTGAGCCGCAACTTCAGCCGCGAAGTCGGTTTCTTTCTTCTCGATACCTTCGCCAAGTTGCCAGCGCGTGAATCTCAAAACTTTTTCCTTGCCGAGAATATCCTTGACGGTTTGCTTGCTACCGGGTTCCGCCTTAACGAAATCCTGTTCGACGAGGCAAACTTCTTTGTAGAATTTGTTAATGCGCCCTTCAACCATGCGCTCAACAATTTTTTCGGGCTTGCCTTCTTCGAGAGCCTGTTTGCGCAAAATTTCTTTTTCGTGTTCAAGTTCGGAAGCGTCGACGCCAGTGCGGTCAACGGCGGAAGGATTAGCCGCCGCGATTTGCATTGCGACATCTTTGCCCAGTTCGTCGGAGCCGCCCGTCATTTCGACGATAACGCCGATTTTGCCGCTCATGTGAATGTACGTCGTGAGCTTGCCTTCCGTCTCGTAGGTGACAAAGCGGCGAATCGAAATTTTCTCACCGATAGTGGCGGTCGCTTCGGTGACAAGTTCGGAAACTTTTTTGCCGTCGATAACGCCGTCGTTAAGCGCGTCGAGGTCGGCGGGCTTGGCTTCGGCAATGTATTCGATAATTTTTTTCTCAAGGGCGCGGAAATTTTCGTTGTTGGCGGTGAAGTCGGTTTCGCAGTTGACTTCCAAAAGGACGCCGATTTTCCCGTCAGCCGAAACGTAAGCCGCAACAGCTCCGTCAGCGGCGGTGCGCCCAGATTTTTTGGCGGCTTTGGCAATTCCTTTCTCGCGCAACCAGTCAATCGCCTTCTGCATGTCGCCGTCTGTAGCCGTCAAAGCCTTTTTGCAATCCATCATGCCCGCGCCGGTTCTCTCGCGCAGTTCCTTAACAGTCTTAGCACTAATAGCCATCTATTTCACCTCAAAAAATCTTTCCAAATACTCTTCGCTTTCGAGCGCGGCGACTTGCCAAAATTTTGGGTTAGCAAATCGCGCACGCTGTTCCGTCGCTTTTAAAGCGACTCCTCATTTTCTTCGGCGGCTTCGGCACTTTCCGCGCCTTGATTGCCTTCGAGCATCGCGTCAGCAATTTTCGCCGTCAAAAGTTTCACGGCACGAATCGCATCATCATTGCCGGGGATAACGTAATCAATTTCGTCAGGGTCGCAGTTGGTGTCGACAATCGCCACAATCGGAATACCGAGTTTGCGGGCTTCGGCGACGGCAATGCGTTCCTTGCGCGGGTCAACGACGAACAACGCGCCCGGCAATTTGTTCATTTCCTTGATACCGCCCAAATATTTTTCAAGACGCGCCATTTCGTGACGGAGCTGCATGACTTCCTTTTTAGTCAAGACTTCAAAAGTGCCGTCCTGCTCCATGGTCTCCAGTTCTTTCAGGCGATTGATACGCTTTTGAATCGTTTGGAAGTTGGTGAGCATGCCGCCGAGCCAGCGTTCGTTGACGAAGAATTGACCTGCGCGGACGGCTTCTTCCTTGACCGCCTCTTGAGCTTGCTTCTTGGTGCCGACGAACAGCAAAGTTTTGCCCTCTTCAGCGACGGTGCGCACGAAGTTATAAGCCTCGTCGACTTTGCGAACGGTCTTCTGCAAATCGATAATGTAAATGCCGTTGCGTTCGGTGAAGATGTAGCGCGCCATTTTCGGATTCCAGCGACGAGTCTGGTGCCCGAAGTGCACGCCCGCTTCCAAAAGCTGTTTCATTGAGATAACTGCCATTTGAATTTCCTCCTGTTTTTC
>JAFPVP010000180.1 GCA_017412925.1 Selenomonadaceae bacterium | reverse complement strand
CTGAAATCAGGCTTCAGCTTCGACTACGATAATCTTTTCGGCGACGGCAAAGTCACCCAAGCCGACATCGACAGCTACAAAGACGCAATCGCCAAAGCGCACGAGGCCATGAAGGTCATGCGCGAAACCGGCTTCATTAAAGCTCACCTCAGCAAAGACGGCGCGCCCGAAAAAGTTTACTTCTCCAAGCTCCCCTACATCACCGAAGAAAACGGCAAACTTAATCTGAACTCGCCCGCGTCAATCAAACGCCTGCACGACTTCACGGAGAAAATCCGCAACAACGTCGACGCGGTTGTCTCGCTCGGTATCGGCGGCTCCTTCCTCGGCAACAAAGTTTTGTTCGACGTTTTCTGCGGCGAATTTTGGAACACGTGGACGACCGAACAGCGCAAAGGTTTGCCCAAAGTTTATTTCAGCGGTCAGAACATTGACCCGCGCAGAACTGGCGACATTATCAACCACCTCAAAGCGATGGCTGCGAATAAGCAAACTCACGGCGGCGGCAAGTTCAAAGTTATGCTTATGTGCATGTCAAAGAGCGGCGGCACCCTCGACACGATGAGCAACTTTATGGTTATCCTCGACGCGCTCAAAAAAGATGCAAACATTGAAGTCGAATGCGTCGCCGTCACCGACCCGAACATGGAAAAGAAAACTTTGCTCAAACAAATTGCGGTTGACAACGGCTGGGAATGCTTCGCTGTGCCCGACGGCGTCGGCGGACGTTTTACCGTTTTCTGCGAAGTCGGACTTTCCACGGCTGCGGTTATCGGCATGGACATTGAAAAATTCCTCGAAGGCGCACGCGACATGGACGAAGCTTGCAAGAACGACGACATCTTCCAAAATCCCGCAATGCTCAACGCCGCGCTCAAAGTCATCGCTTACAAAAAATACGGGCGTAATATCGAAGTCATGATGCCCTACGGCGATTATCTTAAGTCGCTGTCCGAATGGTATATTCAGCTGTTGGCGGAATCGCTCGGCAAACAGTTCGACAAAGAAGGCAAGGAAGTTTGCGAAGGTCGCACGCCGCTCGTCGCTGTCGGCACGACGGATATGCACTCTCAAACGCAGCAACACCAGGAAGGCACGCTCGATAAAGTCGTTCAGTTCATCAAGGTCGCGAAGTGGGCTAACGATTTGACAATCCCGAACGTCTTCCCGAATGTCAAAAAGCTCGCGGACATTTCCGGCGTGAAGATGGGCGACGCCCTCGAAGTTGCTCGTCAATCGAACGCGGACGCTCTCAAATCCAACAAACGCTTCAATGCTTGCTTCACCTTGCCCGAAGTCAACGAATATCATTTGGGCGAGCTGATGTATCTGTTGGCAATGTCGGTCGCTTACGAAGGCGAACTGCTCAACGTCGACGCATTCAATCAGCCGGGCGTCGAAGCCTACAAGCGCATCATGGGTCCGAAACTTCAGGAGCTCAAAGCCAAAGGATAAAATTCAGTCCTCCGAATCGTTCGGCGGTTTGCGGTTTCAGAATGTAGACAAAAAGCACTTTCCGTTTTGGGAGGTGCTTTTTGTTTCATAAAAAGACTTCGACTTTAATTGCACCATGACACACAAAAAAAGCCCACTTCATTCTTTCTGAAGCGGGCTTTTTCTACTCTTTAACTTTCCAAATTAGTTAGGTAATTCTTCAACTTTATGATGTACAATATAATTTCACTGTAAAAACTAAAAAATTTTTATATAAACCGAAACTTATAGTCTCCAGTATTTCCGTCGCTCTCGCTCAAGCTCTTCAACCTTCTAATTCCTCTCTCAAAATCTTTACTAACATGATTGATGAGGTAAAAAGATTATAACGCATTTTAGGGATATGTCAATAGGGAAATAAAAAAAAGCCGCGCAGAAGGCGGCATTAGATAGCGAGCCAGTTAAGGCCGTCGAAGAGGAAGAGTTGGTTAAGGTCGTAGCGATAGCAGAAGGTGGCGACGTAAGGGTCTGTAGGGAAGGCGGAGCTGGAGGAGGTAAAAGTGGTAGTGGGGTTCTCGTAGTCGTAGATGTTGCCGTATTTGTCAGTGGTGTAGTGGACGACGATTTGGTCAATGTCGATATACTGAATTCCATCTTGAACACGCTCAGCATAATCTAATCCGTATAAGCGACTACCTTTTATACGCCATAACAAAGCTTTTTTTGTCCCAACTGGATCGTTCATCAGATCATCCTCATAGCTAGTGAGCACTTCGTCGCCGTCGGGGAAGGTCAGCTTGACGAGATAAGGGAGTTCTTCCTCTTGATTCATAAATTTTTTGGGGAGATTAAGATAGTGACCAAGAGCTTCGCCATTTATGCGAATGAGCGCGAACGAATCGCCGTGATCAGCCTCGTCATCGAAATAATATTCAGTGGAAATTTGGACGTTGACGAGTTGAGCGCGATTAAATTTTTGTGGTCTGCAGAAGGGACGATAAGTGTTGTAGTCGTAGAGGAAGAGTTCTTGTCTGGGTATGTGATAGATGATGTCGCCGTGTTTGATATTAAAATAATCGGGGTCGGGGAAGCCGGTGTCTGCTTCCATTTCGTCTTCCCAAAAACCACCGCGATAGAAGGTTGGATGACGACGTAGCGCCAGTTCATTATTACTATTAAGGCAAATATCGCCGTAGTTGTCGACTTTGACGCCGCCGAGCTGTGAGTCGGTGGCTTTTTTTATTGAGATGGTGTCGTTGGAAATGGAAATGCCTTCGCCGGCTTGGTAGGAGGCGTTGGAGCCGCCGCCGTGGAGGGAGGCGTTTTCGAGGTGAGCTTTGATTTCGTTGGCGTCGTCGGCGGTGAAGACGGTGCCGATAGCGACGTAGTTGACGGTGAGGGATTTGCCGTTGTCGGCGGGGTTGAAGTGGACGAGGCGGTTGGAATCGCGGAATTGGGTATCGGGGGAGTAGTCACAAAAAAATTGCCCCGTGGCGGGGCTAAGCGACGTAGTTTCTGTGAAGTTGGCGATGGTGATTGAATTGGGCTTGGGAATGTGGCGCAGGGTGATTTGAGCGTTCTGAATCTGCGCGGGCTCGCTGACGTTGACGGTGGAATTGGTATCGTAAGCGTAATAATGAGTCATGATAAAGAAGCCTCCGTTTCTTGGGGATTAAGCGGAGGAGATGGCGCCTCCGTAGGTACGTTTGATTCAAGTAGGGCGACGCGTTCGAGCAAGTTCATAAATAAAATGTCCTGCGCGGCTAAAATATCTTCTTGTGAAGGTTTGGACTTAGCGTCGAGGATTTTTAATTGTTCGGGCGTCAAAGGTTTGCTGATAATCATAAAAATCACTCCTAAACAATGCGTAACTAGCGAAACTAGCGTAACTAGCGAAACTAGCGAAACTTGCGGCCGTCATGGATGACGGCCGTCGCGTTGCGCGAAAACAAGGAAGTTTTCAAGCAACGCACGAGCGGCACGGGTAGCGCGGGCGTGGGAGAGGGAGACGTTAACGCCCCCGCGAGGCGGCTTTCTTTGCTACTTTCTTTCGCCGGAGAAAGAAAGTAGGCTAAACGAAAACATTAAATGAAGAGGCAATTTCTTTGAAACCTTTCTAGTGAAAGAAAGGTTAAGCGACGGCGAAACCGGCGGCGAAGGAGCGCACGACCGGCGCGATGCCTTCCCACTTGCCGGAAATGACGATGTTTGAATTTTTGGCGGCGACGACGGTTAAAATCTTGCTGGCTTCCTCGAAAGTCCAATCGCAGGCGGGGTTGAATTTAATCGTGGAGGATTTGTATTTGTGCTGAAGGGCGAACATCTGCTTCTTGCCCGTGCCGACTCCGATTTTAGTATTGGAGGCGGTGCCCGTGCGCTTAACCAAATGCAAGCGGACGTTGGCGATGACTTTGCCGGTGGCGTCAGAATCGGGGAGCTGATAAGTGTAGCGGCTCATGTAGGTGCCCTCGGCGTCGTTGTAGGGCTGCGCGGCGTCTTTAGTCATCTTGCGCCACACTTCGGAGTCGTGATTATAATCGTAGCTGGCGTAAAGCACGGCGTTTTTCTTAGCAGACAAAACAACGGTTGACACTTCGGAGTTGTAGGAGAAATTGGTGAGCGGGTCGCCGTCAGCGTAGAGGCGAATGCTGGAAGTTAAAATGCCGGTGTCCGCCACGCCGTCGACGCCCAAAACTAATTCTTGACGGGAGCCCGTCGCCGTTCCGATTTGAATCAGTTCGCGGTGCTTGGGCGCCTTCATGAAATTAACGTAAGCGTCAATGTAGGCGTCTTGGAGGGGCTCGTGATGGACGACGACGTAGCAAAGTTGAAGCGGGACTTCATAGTTGGCGACGACGGAATAGAGGTCAGCGTTGTCGCCAACGACGATAGCCTTGCCGGTGGTGTGGTTGATGGTGATTGAGTTGACGGCGGCCGAATCGGAACCGTCGGCGGTGGTTACTTTGTAAGTGAACTTGAATTGAACGGCACCGGCTTGCTTATTAGCGGCAGAAGCGAGCGCCATATAATCTCCCCAAGTCTCGTCGGAGCCGCGCAGGCGCACTTTAATATCGACGCTCCCGCCGCCAGTTAAAGCCGTCTCGGCGGTTATTTCGGTTATCGTGGGCATTTTGTCGCTGGTGGCAATTTCATAAACCAAACTCTCTTCCGTCTTAGTGAGCACGTCGTTAGAAACTTTGGTGTAAAGGGTCATGCGGATAGAGGGCATGTCGTCGGCGGTGGAGGGAGCCTCCAGGGCGATGATCGGATAAACTTTTTTGTTGAGGAAGGCGGTGATATTTTCGAGTTCGAGTAGACCGGCGACGGAGTTGCCATAGCGCAGGACATTAGCGCGGTTGAATTCGTAGGTGAATTCAGAGAGGTTGCCGTTTAGGAAGCGATAATATTTGCCGTCGATTTGGAAGATGATACGGCGTTTGGTGCCAGTGGGCTCGGCGCCGGCGATAGAGAAGCGCGTGACTTCGCTTTTGCCCGTGCAATCGAGCGGCACCTTGCTAATTAAAAGAGCCTGCTTATTGAAAGGCGCAGTGGAGCCGCTCTCGTCGGTGACGCCGAACGAATCAGTGCAGAAGCGCATCGTATTAGTAATAGCCATGGGAAAACCCCTTTCTTTCACAATAAAGGGCACAAAGAAATTGCCTATTCATTTTAAATTAATTTTGTGATTGTGATTTACTTTCTCTTTGCTTGTCCAAAGAGAAAGTAACAAAGAGAAAAGACACCTCGCGGGGGCGGCTGCTCGTACACGGTTCGGACGTTTCAACTTACCCGCGGCGTTGAGTTGCCCGCTGAGAAAACTTCACGTTTTCTGCGCGGG
>JAFPVP010000020.1 GCA_017412925.1 Selenomonadaceae bacterium | reverse complement strand
AGTCAAAGAAATTCTCCTTCCACGCTAAAAATCCGGTATTTTGGATTTTTCAGCCCCTCTCAAGCCTTCAGCAGGGGCTTTTTTTATTACTTCGCGCCACAACGCCATTTAATACTTTTAAAAATCCGGTATAGCGGATTTCCCGTTTTGAGCTAAAAAAATCGCCCGCAAAACTGTTTTTGGACGTTCAAAAGGACTTTTTGCAGGAAATTTTACTCTCGCGGCTAATTTTTCGCTCGGAAGGTGATTTTATGAGCTTCAAACGCTTTTTTCCAGCGATTTTCGCGAATTTAGCCGCCGCACTCGCCGAAATTCTGTTAATGGCGGCTTCAGCGTGGCTAATCGCCTCCGCTGCACTGCATCCGCCACTTTCCAAGCTCTCAATCGGCATTACTTTAGTCCGAACTGCTGGAATTTCACGCGCCGCCCTCCGTTATGCCGATAGATTCATCTCGCACAAGGTAATTTTCAAGCTTTTGGACGATTTACGGCGAAAAATCTTCCTAAACGCCGCAAAAATCCTTCCGCTCAAGTCCGGACGCTCTCACGAAGGCGATTTACTTCACAATTTAACCGTTTCAGCCGATTTATTGAAAGATTTCCTGCCGCGAGTCGTTTTACCGCTGTCAACCGCCGCCCTCGTGACGATTTTATTAACATTTTTCCTGCGCGAACCGCTTTTTCCGTTAATTTTTTTAGCAAATTTGATTCCAATCGCCCTTAAAGCCGCTGATGATTCCGATTACCGCGAAAAAATTTTAGATTTCAATGACGGGCGCGACGAATTAAAGATTTTCGGCACTGAACCAGCGATTAAACGCCTAAATCAAGCCGCAAAAGACTTTGGCGCGGAAAATTTCAAGATAACTGCGCGGCAAATCAATTTTGACACGGCTTTTAGGGTTTTGAACGCGGCAGGATTCTTTTTTATGCTGTTGAAAGTCGCGGCGGTAGCTGATACAATCGCGTTGACGGTTTGGACGCTGATTTTTTTGGCGACGCTAGAAATTTTTGCTCAAATCCAGCCCGCGATACGAACTTTGAAAAAAATTCGCGCCGTTAAACTCTTTGACGATAAAAAAACGTCAGCCGCGCAGATTTTCACGACTGATAAAGCCGTCGAGATTAAAAATTTGAGTTTTGGCTACGGCGGAGAGAAAATTTTTGACAATTTCAGCTTAAATATTGAACGCGGCGAGAAAATTGCGCTTGTCGGCGAGAGCGGCGCGGGTAAAACGACGTTACTTTACTTGCTGATGAAACTTTTTGAGCCGGATAGCGGCACGATTGCGATTAATGGCACGATTTCGGCGGCGACATTCACGAATTACATTTTTTCGGCGTCGATTCGGGAAAATTTTAAAATGCTCCACGAAAATATTACTGACGAGGAAATTTTATCGGCGTTAAGGACTTGCGAGCTTGAAAATTTTGATATTAATGCTCCGATAGGCGATGACGGCGAAAATTTATCGGGCGGCGAACGAAATCGCTTGCAAGTGGCGTTGGCAATGGCTAAGGACGCAGAAATTTTGATTTTAGACGAGCCGACGGCAGGATTAGACCGTAAAAATGCAGAAAAATTAATCGAAAACTTGATTGATGCGACAAAAAATCGCACGTTGATAATCATCACGCACGATTCAAATTATTTTTCTGAAATGGGGAGGATTGAACTTGTACACTAAGAAAATTTACTTCAGCGGGGGCAATGTCAACGAATTGCAGGAGATTTTTACGGATATTCCAGGCGTTTTGAGCGTTTTAATCGGTAAATTGTCCGCTAAAAACGTTCACAGCTACGTAAATCCCGAATTGCAGACTTTGGAAGGCGTTCAGAGCGTCGAAATTGAATTTAATCCTAAGAAAATGGATTTATCAATGTTAATGGACGTGCTTTTTAACGTTTTAAACCCGTACGCTGACGAAAATTTAGGCGTTTACTACAATTCGGGCGAAGATGAGCCGCAAATCGAGTTGCATTTGAATTTTATAGCGAATCGCGGCAAAGAACCGGTCGTATCAAAGGCATGTTTGACGATAAATGACCCGCACGTCGATAAAATTGTTCGGAAATGCTATGTAAAAGTCGGACGGCTGATAAAATTCGACGCCGCGCCCGAATCCGAGCAAAATTTTCTGCGCAAGCACCCCGAAATTAAAACGGATATTGACTTGACAAAGCTGAAAACTTCCCTTAAATTTTAATTGACGGGAGGTGATAGGAATGCGCGAACGTTTGGAGGAAAAAAGGCGGAAATTCTTAAGCAAAATGCGCAATCGGAAATTATTTTGGTCATTAATACTTTGTTTATTCATAATCGTAGGCTCGCTGGCGCATCTTGGCTTCAATTCGGACTTTACGCGGCTAAAAGAGGGAATCACGGAAAAAGTTAAGCCGGAAACGCTCCTACCGACCTTCCGCGAGCCGACAACGATAATTTTAATGGGCGTCGACGAGCGCAAAGACGATATAGGGCGTTCAGATACGCTAATGGTCTTAAATTTATCGGAGGACAAGGCATCTTTGCTGACAATTCCGCGCGACACGATGGTTTATATCGAAAAATACGGCTATCAAAAGATAAATGCGGCGTATGCTCATGGCGGGGCAAAGTTGACGCGCGAGACCGTGGAAGATTTTCTTGGAATTGAGGTCGATAATTACGTCATGATAAACAAATCGCGTTTTGCGGAGGTTATTGACGCGATGGGCGGCGTAGATATTTATGTTGAACGCGATATGCACTACGAAGACCCTTGGGACGACGACGGCGGGCTTTATATCGATTTAAAGCAGGGAAATCGGCATTTAGACGGGCAAACTGCGATAGAATTTGTTCGATTTCGCGATTCAGAGGGCGATGTTGGTCGAGTTCGGCGTCAACAGGCGTTTATGCGTGCCTGCGCGGATAAATTGAGCGATCCGAGCATGTTAATTAAAATTCCGGAGCTTTTAAGCGTTGCAGTCAAGGCGATTGACACCGATTTAAGCTCAAGCGAGATGTTAGCGGCTGCCGGTTCGCTAAAAAGCGCGGAATCCAAAGGAAATGTTAAAACAGGCGTTGTTCCTGGCTGGTTGCAGTATATTGACGGCGTGAGTTATCTAATTCCCAACGCAGAACGGCTTGGAAAAGTCATGCGGAAGAATCTCGGCTTCAAAATTGACAAAAAACACTTCGAGGAGCTGTCTTACGAGTACACACCGGGCACCGACGCCGAATATTACGACGTAAATTTTAATCCGGAAAAGGATCTGCGGCTTATGGACTACATAGAGCGGCGGCAATTCGATTTATCTAACAATGAGCTTTAAAATTTAAAAAAATCCCGTCAAAGCGGCGGGAAATTTTGATTTCAGCGATTAAATATCGGTTTTTGTCTTATAACGAGCTTTAAAACTAAAAAATCCCGTCAAACTGGCGGGATTTTTTGATTTCGACGGCTAAATATCGGTTTTTATCTTATAACGAGCCTTAAAACTAAAAAATCCCGTCAAACTGGCGGGAATTTTTGATTTTTATCTTATAACGAGCTTTAAAACTAAAAAATCCCGTCAAAGCGGCGGGAATTTTTGATTTCGACGATAAAATTAAGTGTTTCCGTCCAACATGCTGAGCAAATAGCTTGCAGGGACTCCGATTATAGGTTTTTTGGGCGCGAGCGGGTCGGTTAAGCCATTTTTTGCGCGTTGAATCGCTTCAATTTCCGCCGCCGAGTCGTTTATCTGCTGCAAAAGCTGTTCGTGCTCGAAAAGTTCTTGTTCGGCTTTAAGTCGCGCCTTCAGCCGCTTAAGTCGCCGTTCCCAATAAGTTTCCGCTTCAACGTGGTGCGTGTCGTGCTTATGAATGGCTGACGATTGCCCGCGATAATCTTCCTTAGTTGCGCCGAATTGAATCACTTCGTAGCGACCGTAAGTGCCAGGGTAGCCGCAAAGATAATCGGGAAAGCTCAATTCTTCGCGCACGCGGCTCAAAACCCACGCTTCATACGCCGAATCGTTTTGCATGGCGCGATAGCCGGCGTCGCTGATTACAATCGTCACGTCGTCGCGGTATCGGGTAAAATTTCGCGGAATATTTTGGAGTTCGCCCTCGATATACGCCTTATACTCGTCAAACGACATTTCTTGCGGCGAAATTTTTTTAAAACCGTCGCGAGCCTCGGCTAAAATCTCGTCGTAAGTCTTTTTCTTGTGAAAATTTTCGACGCGCCGCTCCAAATCCTCCATTAAATTAACCGCGCCGCCGATATAAAGATTATCCAGATGAATTTCGTTGCCGACCATAAAAAATCGCCCTCCTTTAGAAATTTTATCGGAGGGCGTTAATTTTTTCTTAAAAATGTGTCGTTATATTTTTCTTGTGAACTTTAATTACCGTGTTGGCGACCGCCGAAGTACTTTTGCCCTTGAGCAGAATAGGCTTGCTCACTTCGCGACACCTGTCCACTATGCGGCTACCGTTATAACTCTGCGCGTCGATTACCTTGCACAGCGTCGTTCCCGCGTATCGCGCTGGTATTTTCGCGTTCTGCAGTCGTCGCGCCACACTCATCTCAAATCCTCCTCAAAATTTTTCTTGCCTTTTACTTCAAATCTGCTGTAAAATATTATTAAAATCGTAGAGAAAAAGCTAGCCGGCAAAAGTGGAATAAACGAGCCCTCCAAGGAAGAGGGAATTTTTTTCGGAGGCAAATGCTTAATACGCATTAAAATTTTCTGCATGGGATAAAACTCTGCAGACAAACATTTTATAAAGCCAATTAATTCAATGATAAGGAGATAGATTGAATGGTTGTGGAAATTATCAGTGTTGGCACCGAGCTTTTGATGGGCAACATCGTCAACACAAACGCGCAATATCTGGCAAAAAGGCTGGCGCATTTGGGCTTGGACAGCCACTATCAAACGGTCGTCGGCGACAACCCCGCGCGGATAAAATCTGCGCTGGACGTTGCCTACAGTCGGGCGGACGCTGTCATCATGACGGGCGGGCTTGGTCCCACGAAAGACGACTTGACTAAGGAAATGCTCATGGAATATTTCGGCAAGGCTCCGGTCGTCGACGCGCAAGTTTTAAATTTTTTGGAGGAGCGGGCAATCGCTCGCGGCTTCGGCAAACTTTCGGAGGGCATGAAGAAGCAAGCGATTGTTCCCGCTGATTCACTGATTCTGTACAATCACCACGGCACCGCGCCTGGTTGCGTCATGGAGCGCGACGGGAAAATTTGTATTCTCCTGCCCGGTCCGCCGCACGAAATGCAACCGATGTTCGAGGAGTGTTGCGAGCTTTATT
>JAFPVP010000179.1 GCA_017412925.1 Selenomonadaceae bacterium | reverse complement strand
CGCTCTTGCATAAGAAAATGCGAATTTCCCCTGATTCCGATTTCCGGCAAGTGTACAAGTGTTGCATCGCCGCCATGTCGATTGATTGCCGCGACAAATTGTTCAGCCATAGCGTATTCGGTGCCCCATTTGTCCTCACCGACATTTTCCGAGCCAATTTTGATGTAGTCGCCGTAATAGAGGACGATAGGAATCTTGGTGAGCTTAAGGAAATCATTCATCGGAACGCCCATAGCAGAAGCGGACAGTGCTTTGAAACGTGCGTCGGTAATTTTAGGCATTTCAGTCTCTGGAAAAACAAATGGAGTGCCGCCAGGCTCGTAGGCAATAATCGCCCTAACTTTATTCGTGCGGATAGCCGTACGCCAGCCGATTGTGCCGCCCATGCTGTGCGTCACCAAAATCGCGCCGTCTTTTTGCTGATTGACCAACTCGGAAAGAACGTTGGCGTTCAAATCATTATCCAAAGGACCGGAGCCAATCGTCCAGCTCTGCTGAAAAGCTTGATAATTTTTTTCGCCTTTAGGGAACTGCGCATTGGGAACGGGATTGCCAGCCGCGTCATAATGACCAATACGAGACAACACATAAAGAGTCTTATCGCCGTACATGGGATTGCTTGCCCAAGGTGTGTCGGGAGTTACTGCCTCCGTGGAGAGATTAGCCTCGCCGCTTCTGGGCTGGTCAATCAAATAAACCGAGTAGCCGGCACGAATAAACATGGTGTTAAAGCCTTCCCGACCGTCGGGTCCGGATTCCCAAGTGCGTTTCGACTGTGCGCCGCCGTGCTGAAAAATGAGCGGCAACTTCTTAGCTTTGACGGGAATTTGATATTCTACGTAGGCAAAGTCGCCGTAAGCCCGTTGCCCGTCCTCCGCTACGAAGTTTTCTTGCGAAAATTTTCCGGAACGCTCTTTATATGTGCCGCCCACAGTGAAGGAGCCTTGCTCTTGAATCACTATCGGCTTTGCCGCCTCAACTCCAGACGAACCGAACGCGATTAAACTTGCTGCCAACACTGCCAATAATTTTTTTCGCATATCATACGCTCCTTTAGTAGTCCAGACCTTTCAACCAAGCGTCAACGTCTTTTTGAACAGCCGGAAAATCATTTTGCGCAGTTTTACCGACGACTGCCAAGCCGTCAAGAACTTTTGCATTCGGGCAAGCGTCAGCAATCTCGCGTTCAGTTCCGGCAAGACCGCTACCACCATGCGTGCAGAACGGGATAATTGTCTTGCCGCTGAAATCGTTGGCTTCAAGGAACGTCAACAAAACTCTCGGAACTGCTCCCCACCAAATCGGATAGCCAAGAAAAATCGTATCGTATTGCGCAAGGTTGTCGATATTTTTTTCAATGGCGGGTCGTGTGTTTGATTCTAATTCTTTTTTTGCAAGTTCGGTGCAAGCTTCGTATTCGTCCGGATAAGGTTTGGCGGCTTTAATCTCGAACGTATCTGCGCCGGTCTTTTGCGCGATATATTCGGCGACGATAGCCGTGTTGCCCTTGGTGATGTTGCCGACGTTGTACTCCTCACCCGTGCGCGAGAAATACACGACGAGAATTTTTTTGTCAGTCGGAGCGGGCGTTTGCTCGACAGATTTTTTTTCAGGCTCAGCGGGAGTTTTATTTTGAGATTCGCCGCCGCAACCGCTCACCATGAAAATCATCAGCAGGAGTAAAAATATTTTCTTCATGTCGTCACCTCAATGCGTCGCCTTAAGATATTGCAAGTCGCCGTACCAATAAGAAGCAGTGGTTCCGCCGTCAATCAGAAAATCCGCGCCGCTTATGAATTTGCCGCGACTGCTCATCAAAAATTCTGCCAAGTCACCGACTTCATCGGGCGTGCCGGCTCTGCCTGCGGGCGACGCCTTCAACATGTTGCGATAACCTTCGCCGCGCGGTCCTTTGAGTTCGTCGGCGGCAAGGGGCGTTATTATTATTCCTGGGCTGATAGAGTTAATCGTTGCGCCGCGTTTGCCCCACGGCGTCGCTTGACCAGCCACGCGCAACACGTTGCACCGTTTGGACACTTGGTAAGCTTTGAGCGTGTCTGTTATCGTGCGCAGGAACGGCAAATTCAAAAGCTCTTCCGTCGGAGTTGTCGCCAGCTGAAAATTTTGCTCCTCCGTCAATGCGCCGAGCCTGTGCCCGCTTTGCGACGAAATTATCACGCCGGAGCCGCCGTCCGAAATTATTTTGCCGAACTCTTCAAGCAAAACCGCCGTGCCGTACAAATCGACCTGCAAAATTTTTTCGACGGGTGCTTGCGAAGGACTTACTCCCGCCGCGCAGATTAAATTTTTAACCGCGCCGAATTGTTGCGCATGTTCGACGAGATTTAAAATTGATTCGCGGCTTGAAATATCAACGGCGATTGCTGAAGTTTCAAAGCCCGCGTCCTCAAAAATTTTTGCTGCAACTTGTGCCGCCTCAAGTTTCAAATCGCCCAAGACGACGTGTTTGCCCGCGCCAACTCTGCGAGCGCAAGCTTGACCGATTGAACCCGCTCCAACCAATACTACAACGTCTTTCACGACAAAGCCTCCTTAATCAACGTGAATCAATTCATATTGCGTATTGCCCATTTTGAGCTCCGCCATAGCCGACAACTGCCGCAAGCCGTGCCGTGATTCAATTCGTTCGCGCAAATCTTTTGAATCGGTCGCCGTGTAAACCAAATCGCAACACGCTTGGTCAATCGCTAAAATGTCCGTCGACGCCAAAATCCCGACGTCCGCGCAGGTCGGCTCAGCGGCTCTCGTTCCTGCGCAATCGCAATCAACGCTCATTCGACGCATCACATTTAAGAAAACGATTCGCTTGCCAAAATAATCACAGGTCGCCTTGCCCGAATCAGCCATGCGCTCCATAAGTTCTTCCTTAAGCGGAAACGTTCCGTCGAACCAATTTACATTTATGGGCGGCATACCAAGCGCGGTGTCGTAGCCGTGAACTTGAACTTTGCCGACGTGCCCGCTCGCCATGCCGATAGCAATATTTTTCAGACTTCCGCCGAAGCCGCCCATTGCGTGTCCTTTGAAATGCGTGAGCACGACGATTGAATCATAGTTGACGAGATTTTTTCCCATGGTAACTTCTTGCAAGTGGAGACCGCCGCGCACGGGCAGATTAACGCCGCCGTCCTCGTCCATTATGTCGACGGGGCAAAACGTCCAGCCGTTCGTCCGCAAAGTTTCGCGGTGACCCTCGGTTGTGTAGCGTGCACCGTTATAAAGCGTGTTCGTCTCGATGATGTTTGAATTGGGAACTTGCGCCTGAAAAGCTCTGACCCAATCGCGCGGCAAAATATTCGGTCCGTGCGGCTCGCCCGTATGAACTTTGATTCCGACCTTGCCGAAAATTTCACCGTTAATCCTGCCGTAAAGTTTGATGAGGTGCGGCGCGTCGATTTTTTCCGTGAAAAAAACCTTAGCCGCTGTGCCCGAAAATTTTTGTCCCGTGACATTTTTACTGCCGACGACTGGAGCCGCGTTGAGCTTAAGAATTTTTTTAGACTTAGCTTCGACGACATTAAAATTTCCGAGAGCCGCCCCGATTGCCGCGACGCCCGCCATTTTGAGAAGTTCCCGCCTGCTGATGTCCATGATACTTCCTCCTAAAAAATTTTTCGCCATGATTATAAAATTTTGAGCCGACTCCATGTAAATACTTGCAAAAAAAAATCTGCCGCCGCCAACAGAAGTTTTTATCAAGTCAGCTCGCGCTCAAATTTTAACAGCGATTCGTTCGTCCCTATCAAATAGATTTTGTCTTCCGCTTTAAATACATACGACGGCGATATTATCATTTCGTTGCCGCTTTGTATTGCTATCGCGTTCAAGCCGTAATCCGAACGCAATTTGGAATTAATTAAATTCTTCCCAACTAATTTTTCCGGAACTTTTACGCGGATTATCCTGATGTTGTCGTCTATTTCGCTTAATTCCTCGATATTTTTTGCCGTTAAACTCCGCGCAAGACGCCGCGCAGTGTCCCGCTCCGAAAATATCACCCTCGACGCGCCAAGCCGCTCCGCCATTTTTGCGTGCCGCTCGTCTATCGCCTTTACGATTATTTCGCCCACGTTCAGCTCGTTGCAGAGCATTGTCGCCATTAAACTTGCTTCCAAACTTTTCGACGCGATTATTACTACGTCAAATTCAGATATTCCAACTTCTTTTAGCGCGTGTTCGTCTCTTATGTCGAAGCTGACGACTTTTGTTAAACTTTCCGCCAATTCCGTCGCCACATTCTCATCTTTGTCCACGCCCAGCACGTTGTAGCCCATTTCCTCCAGCGTCAATGCTACATTTTTACCAAACCTGCCCAAGCCGAGCACCGCAAAATTTTTTCTCTCCATTTTTTAACCTCAACCTATCATTATGTCTTCCGTAGGATATTTTATCCGCGATTTTTTTTGCTTTATCAGCGAAAGCATGAACGTCATGATTCCGACCCTGCCGACTAGCATTGTCAACGACAAAACCAATTTGCCCGCCATGTTCCATTCCGAAGTTATCCCAATTCCCATGCCGACCGTCCCGAAGCCCGAAACTGTCTCGAAAATTACTTCCTCCAGCTCGTGAACTTCGCCGTCTATGTAGGAAAGCAATATGCCCGCCGTCACGACCCAAATTGTGCCCATCGTGAAAATTGCAAACGCTTGATTGCGCAATTCGTGACTAATTTTCCTGCCAAAGACGACAATATCATTTTTGCCGCGAAAAACCGCCCACATTGACATTAAAATTATAAAAAACGTCGTACTTTTTATTCCGCCGCCCGTAGACAGAGGACTTGCGCCGATAAACATTAAAATTATCATCGTCAGTTGCGTAATTTGCTCCGATTGCGCCAAATCAAAGCTATTAAAACCCGCTGTCCGGCACGAAATCGACATAAAACAGGAATTCGCGAGCTGTGCAGGTGTATTTAAATCGGCTAATGTGTTGTGATTGGCGTATTCTATCCAAAAAATTAAAATTGTCCCGATTAAAATCAGCGCAAAATTTATCACGACGACAATTTTTGTGTGCAAACTGAATTTTTTCCAGCTCCGTTTGTTAATAAAATCGGACATGACCGTAAAACCAATTCCGCCGAGAATTATCAACAAACCAATGCAAGTCATTAGAAAATAATCGTCATTTCGCTTGCAAAGGCTGTCGTAATTGCCAAATAAATCGAAGCCCGCATTACAAAACGCCGAAATCGAATGAAAAATTCCGTAGCCGAGCGCATTTAAGCCGAATTCGGGATAAAAATGCACCGTAAGAATCACCGCAAAAAAAATTTCAATTACCAGCGTGTATTTAATCATTCGCTTTATTAAGTCGAAAATTCCCTCTTGACCGCCCTGATTTAGCGATTCTTGCAAAATTATATTCTCTTTAAGGCGGAATCTGTAACCCAAAGTGTGTACAACGAGCGTTCCGAGCGTCATTATTCCTAAGCCGCCGATTTGAATTAAAAAAAGCATGACAATCGTCCCGAAAATTGTTAAATCGTTGTGCAAGTCCACGACCGTTAATCCCGTGACGCATGAAGCGGAAGTTGAGACAAAAAGCGCGTCGATTGGGTGCAAACCCGCGTTATTTGTCGTGCTAATCGGCAACATTAATAAAAAAGTTCCGAGCAAAATCATAAAAATGAAGCTCAGAATTATAACTTGTGTAGGTTTTAGCTTAAAAATCTTTTGTAATTTGTCCATTTACCCTTAATTCCTAGATTAACGCGAGTTTTTTAAGATTATTATCGACGAGTTCGGCGGCTTTTGACGGATTATTTTGCGCAATCGAACCTTGAATTGCAAAGCCCTGCAAAATTTTCGCCGTCGGGCAAGTGAGCATGATATTTTGGTCGGTACTCGAAAGACCGCTGCCGCCGTGTGTGCAGAAGGGAACAATTTTTTTCCCGCTGAAATCGTGCCCTTCAAGGAAAGTATAAACAATCTGCGGCGCGTCTCCGTACCAAATGGGATAGCCGCAAAAAATTATATCGTAACCAGAAATGTCGACGTTCCCGATAAATGGCGGTCGGGCTTTAGTCGCCTTTTCGCGGCTGGCAACTTTTTTGCACTCTTCGTAGCTGTCGGGATAAGGCGTGACCGGTTTAATCTCGAACAAATCGCCGCCGGTTTTCTGCGCGATGAGCTCCGCGATAATCGCCGTGTTGCCCTTGGTTATGTTGCCCAGCCCGTATTCCTCGCCCGTGCGCGAATAGTAGACGACAAGAATTTTTTCGTTCGTGGCGGCGGAAACTTTCCCAAACGTGAGCATAAGCCCCGCCGTAGTTGCAAGCTTTACAAAATTTCTGCGTGTTATGTCCATGTTGAACCCTCCAAAAAATTTTTCAAGCTGATTATAAAATTTTGAGTTGGCTCCATGTAAATATTTTTTCGCAAAAAAATCTGTAGCAGGTTTTAAGTCTGCCGCAGAAATTTTTTATTTTTTGCCACCGAATTTCCTAAGCTCCAGCCAAAGCGGTCCCGCGATAAAGATTGACGAATAGCAACCGCTCATGAAGCCGATAATCAGCGCGAACGCAAAATCTTTTGTCGTTTCACCGCCGAAGAAAAACAGCGCAAACGTCGTAAACAAACAAGTGAAGACCGTGTACAAGGAGCGCGTCAAAGTTTGGTAGATTGAGCGGTTGACCAGTGCCACAACATCGCCGCCGCGCCTGAAGTGCAATTTCAAATTCTCGCGAACTCTGTCGAAAATAACAATCGTGTCGTTGATTGAATAACCGACGACCGTTAAAAGTGCCGCCACGAACGACGAATCAACTTGCCGCTGTGTGAACGAGAAAAACGCCAGCACAATTAAAATATCGTGAACCAACGCCGCGACCGCCGCTAAACCGAAGCGGAATTCAAAGCGGTAGGCGACGTACAAAATTATCAGCACCCAGGAAATTACCAGCGCAAGCACCGCGTTTAAAATCAGCTCGCCGCCGATGACCGCGCCAACTTTTTCCTCGCGCAGAACTTCATAGCCGCCAACTTTATCGCGAATCGCCGCCATAACCTCTTTGCGCTGAACTTCTTCCAAATCAACCGTGCGAATCATCACGTCGGTTGAAGTCGCCACGTCTGAACTTTCGCCAGAAAGCTGAATCGTCGCGCCGTCAAGTCCGAACGGTTTTAAACTTTCGCGAACTTGCGCAATCGCTACGGGCTGTTCAAATTTCAAATCCATAATCGTGCCGCCCGTGAAGTCAATTCCGAAGTTAAAGCCGCGCGTCGCCATGGAAATTAAGCCTGGAACAATCACGAGCAGGGAAATGATAAACCACATCTTGCCGCGACCGGCAATGTCAAATTTCGGCATCACGACTTCACCTCCTTAGTCGCGTCGAATAATACGAAGCTGTCCGCGCCGTATGCCGAAGGACTTTCCACGACTTTTGCGTTGACTAAAAGTTTCAGCATGAATTGCGTTAAAGTTATCGCCGTCAACATGCTCAATAAAACGCCCAGCCCCAACGTTATCGCGAAGCCGCGGATTGTGCCCGTGCCGAATAAGAATAAAACTCCCGCCGCGATTATCGTCGTAATGTTCGAGTCAAAAATCGTCGTGAACGCCCGCTTAAAGCCCGCGTCCATTGCCAAGCGAATTGATTTGCCCATGCGGAATTCCTCTTTGAAGTGCTCAAAAATTAAAACGTTCGCGTCGACCGCCATGCCGATTGATAAAATTATTCCCGCCACGCCCGGCAAGGTCAAAGTCGCGTCTAAACCCTTCAGCGTGCCCAAAAGCATTAACGTGTACGCCATCAAACTTATATCGGCGATGAAGCCCGGCAAGCGGTAGAACAGCAACATGAAGACTAAGACCGCCGCAATGCCGATGACGAACGCGAATTCCGATTTGTCTTTTGAATCCTGTCCGAGCGAAGGACCCACCGTGCGCGTTTCGATTATGTTGACTTTGACGGGCAACGCGCCGCTCCTCAAAAGAACTGCCAGATGTTGCGCCTCTTCCAAGTCGCGCTGACCGGAAATTTCTGCCCTGCCGCCCAAAATCGGCTCGCGCACAACTGGATTAGTTAAAATTTCTCCGTCAAGCAGGATTGCGATTTGCCGCCCGACATTTTCCAGCGTCGCGTCCGCGAATTTCTGTGCGCCCTCGTCGCTGAACTCCAAATTGACCACGCATTGACCGTTCTGCTGATTCATGGCGGCTTGCGCGTCTTTTAAATCCGTGCCCGTCAAGAGCGTGTTGCCGGCGTCGTCTTTGAACTCCAACATTGCCGTCTTGCCGATAGTTTCTATCGCCTTGTCGGGGTCTTTTATGCCTGGCAACTCGATTATCACCCGCCGCTCGCCCTCGCGCTGAATTATCGGTTCGGTCAAGCCCAATTCATTTACGCGCTTCTCCATGATTGATACGACCCGTTGCATTGCGTCTTCGTCGACTTTGGCTATTTCTGTATCTTCCGCCTGTAGTACGACGTGCGTGCCGCCTTGCAAGTCCAAACCTTGCCTGATTGAATGCGCCAGCGGGCGGATAAACACTACAAACAACGCCACAATCGCGCCAAGGCAGATTAGTAGCTTGATTAAACTGTTCGTCCTCACGAAAAACCTTTCTCCCTTCCAATTTCATGTTCGCCCGCAAATATACTACAACAACGCCCAATGCGCAAATAAAAAGTGACACGATTTAATGAAAAGTGATATGGAAACAAAAAGACGCCTGATTTATAATCATGTCAATAATTGATTTAGGAAGGGCAAAAGTCATGGAATTATTCAAAGTGCGCCGCGCAGATTTGGGAGTAATCGCCGCGATAACTCTGATATTTCTTTTCGTGATAGCGATGAACGACCGCTTGATATTTCGGATAACGACGAATCAGACCGAAGAAATCGGGCAAATGCAGCTGGAAGTTATCCGCTCCGATTTTCAAGGGGCATTGCTCAGCGCGGAAAGTGTAACTTCAAGATTGGCTATGGAAGCCGAACAAATGTTGAAGTCTGGCGCAACCCGCGAAGAACTTCGGACATTTTTTTATAAGCGCAAACGCGAGCAGAAAAATTTAACCAACGGCGTCTGCTTTAACGTCTACATCGCGGGAAAAAATTGGGAGATTATTCCCGACTTCGACGCGCCGCCCGATTATCACGGTTCAGAGCGCGGCTGGTATAAGGGCGCGGCTGAATACTCCGGCAAAATTTATATCACCGAGCCTTATATCGACGCTATGACCGGCAAAATGTGCTACACGATGTCCAAAATGTTGCCCGACAATGAAACCGTCGTTTCGCTGGACTTTAACTTTTCCGACGTGCAAGATTTGATAACACGCATGACCGCCCTCGGCAACAGGCAATCGCTCATTGTCACAAAAAACGGCATGATTATCGGCTATACTGATATGGATTTGGTCGGCAAGAGCATTTCCGATAAATTGCCCGAATACGAGGGGATTTTGAATCGAATCACGCAATCTAGCAAGCACGAAAGTTTTACCGCCCAACTTGACGGCTCCGAGCATACTATTTTCAGCTCCGAGACCGCTAACGGCTGGTACATGGTTTTGAGCGTTGATAATTGGGCTTTTTACAAGGACAGCTACATTCAAATTATCGTCACCACCCTTTTAAGTTTTGTTATGATGTTGGCGATAATTTTTTTCTATTTAAACGCGCGCTCCAGCGGCCTGCAAGCGGAAAATGCCTTGAGGATTAAGGAAGAATTTTTATCGCGGCTCTCGCACGAACTGAACGACCCCTTGCGTAAAATTTTAGATTTATCGAGCACCAAAACCGTAAACAGCGACGCTGACCCCGCCGAGTGTGCCGCTAAAGTTCGCGAATCGGCGATAAAACTCTCCGATATGCTGGAAAATCTTTTTTCCTTTTCGTCGATGGTCTCCCACGAGAAAAAAATTGATAGTGACAGAAAATTTCAAGACAACGAACTTTCCAACGTCAGCAAATTTGCCCGCGTCGGGATTGTTAGTGTTCTTGTGGCGGCAATGTCGGTAGCGTTTGTAATTTGCCTTACGACCACCGTCAGCTGGGGCGATACCAAGATGAATCGCCAAATTGACACGTATGATAATCAGCTCACAAATTGGGTTGAGCGGCAGAAAAGTATTTTGAGCATGTTCGTAAACGTGATAAGTAGCAACCCCAAATTAATGGACGATTATCCCTCCGCCGTGAAATTTTTGGACGGCATAGCAAAAAATTATCCGGATATTTCCGTCTGCTACATGGCGAATCCTTATAAAGAGCACACGTTGACGATGAACAACGGCTGGGAATCGCACGACCCGACTTTTCGCGTTGAGGAGCGACCTTGGTACATTGAGGCGGAAAAATCTCCCGACGGCTTCAGCATTTCAGCCCCGTATTTGGACGCGCAGACAGGAGTTTATTGCGTGACGCTCTCGCAAATAGTTTACGGCACGAACGGCGAATTTTTGGGCGTCTTCGGGATAGATTTTTATTTGGACAGATTGATACAAGTTTTGGGCGACAGCTACACCAAAGACAGCTACGCCTTCCTTGTCGACCGCGACGGCATCATAATAAATCACCCGAACAGCAAATATCAGCAAAGTGCGCACAACGTGACAAAAATCGAAGCAACGGAGTATGCCGAAGCCTATTTGAGCAAAGAAGTTTTGACATTTAGGGACTACACGGGCAATTATGTGGCGTGCATGGCTAAAAAAAGTAAAATAACGAACTTCACGGTGGTGGTCGCCAACTCTTGGCTAAATATTTACGGGAATATTTTATTGCTGGGGATATTTTTTATCCTGCTGATAGGAATTTGCGTGTTGATAGTGCGAGTGCTGATAGAGAGGCAGCGAACGTGGCAAGAAACGGTAAACGGGCGGCTCAAAGCGGCGTCAGAAACGGCAATGGCGGCAAGCAAGGCAAAGAGTCAATTTTTGGCGCAGATGTCGCACGAGATAAGAACGCCGATAAACGCGGTGCTTGGCATGAACGAGCTGATAATGCGTGAAAGCAAAACGGCGGAGATTTTAGAATATGCGGCAAATATACAGAGCGCGGGACGGACATTGCTGACGTTAATCAATTCGATACTGGACTTTTCAAAAATCGAGGACGGGAAAATGGAAATCGTGCCGGTGCGCTACGAAACGCAGAATTTAATCGACGACTTGGTAAATATGACGCAGGAGCGGGCAAAGAAGAAGGGCTTGGAGCTGAAAACGGAGATAGACCCGCAGTTGCCGAAAAGTTTATACGGCGACGACGTGCGAATCCGGCAAATCATAACGAATTTGCTGACGAATGCGGTAAAATATACGCACAAAGGTTCGGTGACGTTGTCGATGACGAGCGCGGCACACCCCGACGCGGACACCTTGAACTTGCGGGTAAAAGTTGCGGACACGGGCATAGGAATTCACGCGGAAGACATAGAAAAATTATATTTATCGTTTCAGCGGCTCGACGAGGAAAAAAATCGCAACATAGAGGGCACGGGGCTTGGAATATCAATCGTGCAAAAACTTTTGGAGATGATGGGCAGCAAGTTGGAAGTGGAGAGCGTCTACGGCAAGGGTTCGACGTTCTCATTTGAGCTAAAGCAGAGAATAATAGACAAAACGCCGCTAAGCGACTTCGGGGAGGAAAAAGTCAAGAATCACGCTCCGAGCACGGACAAGAGTTATTTAACGGCGGCGGGCGCAAAAGTTTTGGCTGTGGACGATAACGATATGAATTTGAAGGTAATAAGCGGGCTATTGAAGCGCAATAAAATTTATCCGGACATTGCGCTCAGCGGGCAAGAGGGCATTGAGCTTGCGAAAAAAAATTTTTACCATATAATTTTCCTAGATAACATGATGCCCGTCCTAAACGGAATAGAAACGCTAAAAATCATGCGGCGCGAAAACGTCTTGAACGAAAAAACAAAAGTAATAATGCTGACGGCGGGCGCGATAGCGGGCATGCGGGAAATTTACTTGCAGGAGGGCTTCGACGATTATTTAAGCAAGCCGATAGAAGTTTCGGAGCTGGAAAACATGTTGGAGCGACATTTACCGCGAGAACTCGTTTCATTTGAGGAGGCGGAATCGGAAATCGAAGAGGCGGTCGGCGCGGACGAATTCAGTAGGAAGGAGAAAAAATTATTCGCAAAAATTTGCCCGGACGTGAATTTGGAAGTTGGCTTGAAATATTGCATGGACAGCAAAGAATTTATGGTACAAATGCTGACGACGTTTGCGGACGGCGGCAAGAAAGCGGCAAAAATAGAAGAAAAATTCGCGGCGCAGGACTGGAAAAATTATCAAATACTCGTTCACGCATTAAAATCAACGTCGCTATCAATCGGGGCGGAAAAATTGAGCGAGGCAGCGAAAACTTTGGAAATGGCAGCGAAGAACGGCGCGGAAGAAGAAATTTTAACGAAACATGGGGCATTAATGGCTGATTATGCGAAGGTTCGGGAGGAAATAGACAAATGGCTAAAATCTTAATCGTGGACGACGAAGAGATGATGTTAATGCTAGCCGAGCGGATACTGTCGCGCAAATATGACGTGGTGACGGCGACGAACGGCTTCGAGGCGATAGAGCTGTACGAAAGCGAGCACCCCGACTTAATCTTATCGGATTTGATGATGCCGGAGATGAGCGGCTACGAATTGCACAGGATATTACAGGAACGTAGCGCGGCAACGTTGCCGATAATCTTCATGTCGGCGGACGAGGGCGAGGATAACGAAATCCGCGGCTTTGAGCTGGGCGCGGCGGACTACATACATAAACCGGTGCGCCCTGATGTACTTTTAAAGCGCGTTGGAAACATAATCGACAACCTGGACAAAATACGCGGGCTGGAGGTGGCGGCGGAAACGGATTCGCTGACGAAAATGCTAAATAAGGCGGCGTCGCAGAAAAAAATCGGCGCGGCTGTAAAAAATTCTTCAGGCGCGTTGCTGATGATAGATTTGGACAGTTTCAAGCTGATAAACGACCTTTACGGGCACGCGGCGGGCGATAAAATTTTAATAAAATTTTCGGAGCTGATAAAAAGCGTAATTCGGGAAAAAGATTTGGCGGGACGCATGGGAGGCGATGAATTCGTAGTCTTTTTGGAGAACGTGGACGACGAAAAAATTTTGGAGAATCGAGCGGCGTGGCTAAACGCCCAAATCTTGAATTGCGCGAAAAAGTTGCTCGGCGAATCAATGAATATACCGTTGGGCGCGAGTTTGGGGGCGGTCTTCGTGCCCGACGAAGGCAGAGAGTTCCAAAGTTTATATAAAAAAGCGGACAAAGCCCTTTACGAAGTCAAACAGCACGGCAAGCACGGAATTTCGATATATGGGACGCACAAACACGCGGAAAAATCGTCGTCGGTCGCGGGAATATCGCAAATGCGGCTGATATTGAGCGAACGGAACGCGGAATCTGGCGCGTATTTCGTGGAGTTCGAGACGTTCAAAAAAATATATCAGTTGCTTGCGCGGGCGGTTGAAAACTACAAAACAGGGCTGGTGCTGATGCAATTTACTTTGGAGGCGGAAAATTTTGCGGAAGAATTTAAAGAAATATTGATTCACGCGTTGAAAAAAAGCGATTGCGTGACGCAGAACGGAAATAAATTTTTGGTCTTGCTTATGAAGCCGACAGAAAATGAATCGGACATGGTTAAGGAAAAAATATTTTCGCGAGTCAAAAATTTTTGGATCGAATTCGAGTGCGAAGAAATATTTTAATTTGTAATTTGAACATAAAAAAAGACGAGCCCGAAATTTAAGCCCGTCTTTTTGTTTGTTTAAATGAATTCTTACAAGACAATGTGCGCCATGACGAAGCCGACGCAGCAGCCGCTAATGACGCCGATTAGACCAGGAATCATGAAGGAGTGGTTCAAAATATATTTGCCGATTCTGGTGGTGCCTGAGCGGTCGAAGCCGATACAAGCCAAGTCGGAGGGGTAAGTCGGCAGGAAGAAGTAACCGTAGCACGCGCTGATAAACGACATGATGATAACGGGGTCCATGCCGACGCTTAAAGCCATGGGGAAGACGATAGCGATAGCCGCCGCCTGAGAGTTGACGAGTTTTGAAGTTAGGAACGCTATAATCGCGAACGCCCAGGGATATTCGGCGACGGCATTGCCGAGGAAATCACGCAGGAAAGCCATGTGTGCGCTGAAGAAAGTATTAGCCATCCACGCGACGCCGTAAACCGAAACGAGCGCGACGATACCCGATTTAAAAACTTGGCTGTTGCCGACATCTTTTGCCTTGACTTTGCAGACAAAAAGAATCGTGGCGGCGACGAGGAGCATAACCATCTGGATAACCTGCGTCATTGAAATGGGTTTCAAGTCGCCCTTAGCGTTTGGGAAGTGCGGCAAAAGGTCGGGGAAGTTGCCGAGGATAGCGATAATGATAATGCCGCAGAAGAAAATGTACATTGCGTGATAAAAACTTGCGGGCAATTCTTTGCCGAGGAGCGATTCGCTGTCGCCGTAAACATAATCGCGGTTCGTGGGGTCTTTAATGAATTCTTGGAAGCGTTCGTCCTTGTCGAGGTCTTTGCCGCGCCGATAACTCCAAAGAGCCGCGCACAGGACGCCGATACCGGTTGCGGGCATTGCGACGGCTAAAATCTGCAGGACGGTGTAATTGTGCCCTGCGGTCGCCATGAAGCCGACGATTGAAACGATAGCCACCGAGACAGGCGAGGCGCAAATACCCATCTGCGAAGCGACGGACGCCACCGCCATTGGGCGTTCGGGGCGAATGTTCTGCTTAATCGCAATGTCGTAGATAATCGGGAACATGGTGTAGACGACGTGCCCTGTGCCGCAAAGGACAGTTAAAAACCACGTTGTCAGCGGCGCAAGAATCGTGACGTGTTTTGGATTGTTGCGCAGGAATTTTTCCGCGTACTTGAGCATGACGGTTAAGCCGCCCGAAGTTTGCAGAAAGCCCGCGCAGGTAACGACCGCCAAAATCGTCAGCATAACGTCGATAGGCGGCGTGCCGGGCTTGTAGCCGAAAACAAATGTGTAAACTACGAGACCAATACCGCTTATGACGGCAAGCCCGATGCCGCCGTGCCGCACGCCGATAATTAAGCACGCCAGCAACACCAGGAAACCTAGAAACATTTCCATAAAAGTTCACCTCTCCGAAAAAAAACTTATAATAGCTTATCGGGGAAAAATATTCGTTGCGCTAAGGGTATTTCCTGCAACATAGGACGCATTTATTTCACGATAAAAATTTCAGTGACCAGATTTTTTAAATCGCCCGCCGACAATGTCGTTGACGGGATAAATCGTAACAAAGGCGCGTTCGTCCATGCCCAGAACAATTTGCTTGAGCTTGTCGACTTCAAGGCGCGTGACGACGCAATATAAAATTTCTTTGCTTTGGCGAGTGTAGCCGCCTTCGCCGTGCAGGAGCGTAACGCCGCGTCCGAGTTTCGCGTTGAGTTCGTCAGTCACTTCGTAGGGGCTATTCGTGACAATCATCACCGCGTACATCTCGTCGAGACCCTTGATAACCACGTCAATCATTTTGGAAATCACGAAGTAAGCGAACAGCGAATACATAGCCTTATCCCAGCCGAAGAGCAAGCCCGCGCCGCTTAGGATAAACAGATTTATAAACATGACGACTTCGCCGACAGACCAGATAGTTTTTTTGTCGACGATAATCGCAACAATCTCCGTGCCGTCGAGTGAGCCGCCCGCTCGCATAATCAAGCCGACGCCCAAGCCGTCAATTATCCCGCCGAAAATCGCCGCAAGGAACGGGTCATTCGTGACTTTTGGATATTCGCCGACGACTTCAGACCACACGCTAAGGAAAATTATCGCCACAATCGTAGCGATGACGAAATCTTTTCCGATTTGCTTGTAAGCCAGCCACAGGAACGGGATATTGAACGCGATTAGAAATGTTCCGAGCGGCAAGCCCGTGACGTACTGCGCCATAATCGACAAACCGACAACGCCGCCGTCAATAACCTCGTTTGGGATTAGAAAAAGTTCAAGACCGAGTGCCGCAATCACCGCGCCAATGCAAAGCTGGAGATATTTCTTCACATAGGCTGAAATGTTACTGCGCGGAATTTTTTTTTCTGTCAAAGGAATCACCTCGCCGCCATTATAAAATATACGTCAAGCGTTCGCAACGAAATTTATCACCAACGCAGGAATTTTACCGGCAATTTGGAATTAGGATTTAGAAATCAGGAATTGGGAGGCGATTTGATGCTGAAATCCTACGACGTGACGGAGTTGCGTGCGGGAATGACGGTTGGGCGCGCCGTTAAAGATTTGGACGGCAAAATTTTGATAAAAGCCGGTGCCAAGCTTACAAGTGAGCTACTCGACGGACTGCGCGGCAAAAATATTTTCTCCGTCTACATTGACGTGACGCCCGAAGACTACAAGCCCACCGAGGCGAGCCAGGAACATTTACTCGACCTCGATTACATCAGATGCTACAAAAAATGCTTCACACTTACGCAGAATCTTTACTACGGCTTCGCAAACACCGGCAAACTCGATAAAAATCAACTCGTGGAGCTTATTCGCGCCGAAAATATCTCCGAACTTTGCGACGACGGAGCCAAAGCCGTCACGCAAATTCACAACATGAAACGCGACGGCGACTATATCATTCATCACGCGCTAAACGTCGGGATTTTGGCTGGAATTATGGCGCATTGGCTCGATTATCGCGCGACGCAGGTCGGCGAGCTGGTTATCGCGGGTCTCCTAAGCGAAATTGGCAAGATGAAAATTTCCAAGGGCATTTTGAACAAAACGGAGAAACTTGACGCTGACGAATTGGCGGAAGTCAGAAAACACGTCGTCTTTGGCTACGCTCTGCTCACGGAGTCGCCGCTAAGGAGTTTAAAAAATGTTTTGCTGGGAGTTTTGCACCACCACGAACGTTGCGACGGCTCCGGCTATCCGAGTAAATTAAAGGGCGATAAAATTAGCGATTTCGGCAAAATTATCGCGATACTCGACATCTACGACGCCATGGCGACCAATCGAGCCTACGCCAAGCGCAATTCGCCCTTCGACATCATAAAAGTTTTGTACGGCGACGCGCTCGGCGGCAAACTCGATACTCGCTTCGTGATTACCTTTACAAAAAAACTTCTGCAGGCGATAAACGGTAGCTGGGTCGGGCTCAGCGACGGACAGCGCGGAAAAATTGTTTATCTGGACGATTCGCGCGTTACGGCTCTTCCGATAGTTCAGACGACAAAAGGCGAGTTCGTCGATTTAAACCGCCGCAGTGACATAAAAGTTGACGCGCTGTTGACTGCCCAAGAGGCAACTTAAAATTCGGCGCGAATTATTTTAGGGAGAGTGTTTAGCATGAGCGACAGAATTAATTTAGCTAACGAACTTCACCGAAAAGGCTACAGCTGTTCGCAATCGGTGGCGGTTGCCTGCGCGGATTTGATTGACGTGCCCAAGGAAATTTTATTCAGGGCGACGGAAGGTTTCGGCGCGGGCATGGGCACGATGGACGGCGTTTGCGGCGCGTTGACGGGCGGGCTGTTAATCGCGGGCTTGAAGAACAGCACCGGCGATTTGGATAATCCAAAGTCCAAGGCGTCGACGATGAAAATTTGCAGGGCGATGCTGACGAGTTTCCGCGAGAAGAGCGGCGCGATTATCTGCCGCGAACTTAAGGGCGTCGATACGGGCAAGATGATTTGCTCCTGCCCCGATTGCATTAAACACGGCGTCGAAGTTGTGGAGGAAAATTTGACGTGATAAAAAAATTTTTGCTCGCGTTGATTTGTCTGCTGAAGTTTTCGACCTGCGCGGCAAGTGACGAACTCGACGCGGCGGAATTGCGGCTGGCTTGCGCGATTTGTTCCATGGGGGCTTACAGCGACGACGAAAGCTATCTTATGCGCTCCATGCTAAACGAGCGCGGCTGGACGATTGAAAAAATTGCGCAAAAAAATAACCGCGCCGACGCACGGGCTTATCTTGTCAGCAAAGGCGACGTGAAAATTTTGACGGTGGCGGGCACGGAAAATCTCAAGGACGTTGAAGTTGATTTCCGCGTCGGACGTGTTCACCTAAACGACAACACGACGCTTGCGCCCTACGAAAAAAATCCGGACGATAAACTTTTCGTGCACAGAGGATTTCGCGACTATGCCGACGTGCTTTTGGGCGACGGACTTGCCGAACGCTTGAAAACTTCCCTCGAAAAAAATCCGCGCGAAACTCTTTACTTGACGGGACACAGCTTGGGCGGCGCGGTCGCGATTGTTGCGGCGATTCGGCTGACTGATTCGGGCGTCAATAAAAATCAGCTCAAGGTTATAACTTTCGGCTCGCCGGCAGTCGGCTCCCGTGTCCTTGCTAAAAATTATGACGATAAGTTGGACTTGACGCGCGTTGAGGTGAGCGGCGACGTTATAAAAAAATCTTTGCGCGCCCTCGGCTACGTGCAATTCGGCGAAACTTTAAAATATAAGCAGAGCGTCACGAGCGACCACGCCGCGCACAAAATGGCGGTTTACTTGGATTGCGCACTGCGCGATTATGTCGAGGCGGGCGGCACGTTTCAACGAGAGACGACGAATAAAATCGACACGCCGATTTATGTCGCGCCGGTTCTCCTCGTCAAAGGCGAATTAAAACCCGCCGACGAAAAAATTATTTTGGACGCGCTCGACGACGGCTTGAAAAACAAATTCAGCAACTTGACCTTCGACGAAAACCAGAGCGTTAAATTCAAGGAAAAAAATATTCAGGACGAAGCCTTCGACGAATTCATTACGGCGGGCAAAAGTCACGGTTGCGAATACACTTTCATTCGCGTCCTCCGCGCAAAAAAAATTCGTGACTCGCAGTCGGGTGACAGGCTCGCCACGTTGGAAGGAATTCTTTATAACGCAGACGGTATTTTAATTTTCATGCAGACTTCGGGCATGTCGGACAACGATTTGACAATTTTTGAGTGGGTTCTCGCCATTCAAGAAAATTTGGGCGACAACCTCAGCCAGCAGCTGTCAGCACTTAAAAACTAAACTAACGTGGAGACTTCAGCGACGGGAACTTTAACCTGCGCGGCGGTCTCCAAATTTTTTATCGTCACGGTTGAAGTTGCGACTTCGTCCTCGCCGACAATCAGCGCGAACTTTGCGCCCGACTTCGCCGCCGCCTTCATCTGCGCTTTCAAGCTCTTTTTGCCGAAGTCCATTGCCGCCGAAATATTTTTCCGCCGCAAGTCCGTCAAAAGTTTGAAGGCGTAGACTTCGGCCGACGAGCCGCCGCTGACCACGAACGCAGAAATTTTTTTGTCTTGAGGAGGAACGAGGCCTTGCAACTCCAGCGCAAGCAAAATTCTTTCGAGCCCCGCCGCGAAT
>JAFPVP010000019.1 GCA_017412925.1 Selenomonadaceae bacterium | reverse complement strand
TTGTCCGATTGGTTTTAGGACGGGCTTTGGCACTTCCACGCCCAAAATTAAAAGAGTTGCGCCCGCGATTGCGCCCAAAATCATTGGGTTTTTGAAGACGCCCTTTAAAATCGGCAGGAGCGCGAATTTGCCGCCGCGAAAAGTTTCCAGCGCGAAGACCGCCAAAATATTGTAAATCGGCACGATAACCGCAATCATCATCGTCGAAACGGCAATGTTTTCGTCGCCGAAAATGTTTGCGACAATCGGCACGCCCATTAAAACGAAATTGCTCCGGAAAATCGCCTGAACGAGGACGCCGCGCCGCTTGTTATCCGGTTCGATTCGTGGGATAATTAGCATCAGCAGGAAAAAAATTATCAGCACGCCGCCCGCCCCGAACAACATCAGCTTTGGGCGGAAACTCGTCGCAAGTTCCGTCGTGTAGATTGAGTAAAACATCATGCAACAAAAAAAGACGCGGAAGACCATGCGGTTCAGATGGCTGAGTTCTTCGTCGGTCAGCCACTTTTGAAACTTTACGAAAGCGCCGATTGCCATTAAACAAAACATCGGAATAATCGCGCTCACTGCTACGATAAAATTGTCAAACATTTTTTTCAACTCCCGACGCAATTTTATCACAGAGAAAAATTTTTAGGAGGAAATTTTTATGGAAAAAACTTTGGTACTCATCAAGCCCGACGCTTTCGGAAAGAATCACGCGGGCGATATTCTCAAAATTTACGAGGACGCCGGCTTTAAAATCGTCGCGGCTAAAGTCATGAAGATGACGCCCGAACTCGCCGCCAAACACTACGTCGAGCACATCGGTCGCCCGTATTATCCCGCGCTGGTCGAATTCATGACGAGTGCGCCGATTATGGCTTTGGTCTTGAGCGGCAACGACGTGATAAAAAAAGTCCGCGAGCTGAACGGCGCAACCAACCCCGCTGAAGCCGCCGAAGGTACCGTTCGCAAACTCTACGCCGCCGACAAAACTAAAAACGCCGTGCACGCCTCGGACAGTGAGACTAGCGCGGCGCGTGAAATTCCGATTTTCTTTAGCGCGTGTGAAATTTTCGATTGATTCAATCGCCGTAAAGAATCAGCTGAACCATTTGCCCCATTTCAGATTTTGGGGAATATCTTTGCGGCGGGCGGCGCGAATTATTTTTTTCAAGGACGGCGCGCGTGTCGTAGGAAAGAATCTTCGACGATAAAATTTCGTAGGTGCGGCTCGTGTGGGTTATCAGCACGTCGTAGGTGTACATGCGGTTCAAACTCGCCTTGATAACCGCCATCTCCACGCGGAAAACATTTTCGTTTTCGGTTTGCACGCTGTCGGCGTCGTAATAATAGCCTGTGTCGTCCATTGCGTCGATAAACTTTAAATTTTCTGCCGCGCAGATTGAACTGCTAAAAAAAATCGTCGCCGCCAATATCAGCAAAAACTTTTTCATATTCCAAAAACCTCCGTGACACAAGTGCGTAACAATTCCTGCATAACCGTCACGTTCAAGAGCAGAGCCTCGGCTTGCGGGCGCAACTTCGTGTAGTGGAAGGTCGGATTGTGCGCGACGGTGAAATCTGTCGGGTAAGCTACCGGTTTGAAGCGTTGCAAATTGAAATTGAGCATGGCGCGGTTCATGTGGAAAGCACTTGTTACGAGGAGCGGCTTGCTGAATTCGTTATCGCGCAGGATTTTTGCGGAGTAGCGGGCATTCTGCGCGGTGTTGACGCTTTTTGTCTCGGTTAAAATTTTATTTTCGGGCACGCCCAACGATTTTAAAACTCTGGCAGAAATTTCCGCCTCCGCGCCCGAATCGGAGTAGACTTGTCCGCCAGTCACCAAAATTGGCACGTTCAACATTTTTTGCAACCGAACCGCCGTTAAAAGTCTGTTGGCGGGGCTAGCGCACAGTGCTCCGACGCCGTCGACATCGGGCACTTGACTTATCGCGCCGCCGCCGAGCAAAACTATCACGTCTGCGCCTGAAGTTTCGACCTGCGCGGGCGGCGTGTGCATTTCTTCCAACCAACCCATAAATCTTTCCGCGACCAAACTCGTGCACAGCAGGTAGAAAATCAGCGTGCCGGCTAGGACGGCGACGGAAAGTTTCCTGTTGATTTTGAAGAGCTTGACGACCAAGCCTAGCAACAAAATTATAAAAATCCCCGGCGGCAGAATCCAACTCGCTCCGAATTTCAAAAGGTAAACCAAAAAAATCACCTGCTCGATTAATTTGACTTATGATATAACAGCGGCGGCGGAAATGCAAATTGGCAATTTAAAAATTTTTGCCCGACGCGCGGAGATTACGATAGGAATTAACTATGGATATTCTTCAAGAAAAACTTAAAACTCTGCCCGACGCGCCTGGCGTTTACCTGATGAAGGACGCGCGCGGCAAAATTATTTACGTCGGCAAGGCGCGCGTGCTGAAAAATCGCGTCCGCCAATATTTTCAAGCCAACAAAAATCACGGCGCAAAAGTCAAAGCCATGGTCGCCAAAGTCGTCGACTTCGAGACGATTATCACGGCTAGCGAGGTCGAGGCGTTGATTTTAGAATGCAACTTGATTAAAAAGCACCGCCCGCGCTACAACATCAGCCTCAAGGACGACAAAAGTTATCCGTACCTGCGCTTGACTGCCGAAAATTTTCCGCGAATTATTTTGACGCGGCGAATCATTCACGACGGTTCGCGCTACTTCGGACCGTATACGAGCGGGCTTGCCGTCAAGGAAACTCTTCAGCTCCTGCGAAAAATTTTTCCGTTGCGCACGTGCAAAACTTTCGCCAAGCGTCCTTGTTTGGAGTTCCATATCAAGCGGTGTCTCGCGCCGTGTGCAGAAAAAATTTCCTGCGAAAATTATTTGCAGATTGTCAAGGCGGCGGAGAAATTTTTGGAGGGACGAACCGCGCAGATTGAACGCACACTTGCCGCGCAGATGAACGAGGCGGCGCAAACTTTGAACTTTGAGATGGCGGCGCGGCTCAGAGATATTTTGGCGGCAGTTAGGAAAGTCACGGAGAAACAAAAAATCGTCAGCGACACGGGCGACGCCGATGCAATCGGTTTGGCGCGGCTTGACGGCGAAACTTGCGCACAGATTTTTTTTATTCGCGAGGGCAAAGTCACGGGGCGCGAAAATTTTTTATTGAACGGAGCGGCGGACGAATCGGACGCACAAGCCGTCACAGAATTCATCAAGCAATACTATTCGCGGGCGCAAATTTCGGCGGCAGAAATTTTATTGCCCGTCGCGTTGCCCGAAGACGATTTGAAAATTTTGGGCGAATGGCTCGGCGCGAAATTAATCGAACCGAAACGCGGCGTGAAACGTTCGCTGGTCGAAATGGCTACTCAAAACGCGGAAAAATTTTTATCGGAAGAATCTGCGCGGCGACAACTCAAAGACGCTCAAACGGTCGGCGCAGTCGAGGAGCTGAAAAATTTTTTGAAGTTGCCGCACTTGCCAAGGCGCATGGAGTGCTTTGACATATCGCATATACAGGGCGCGGAAACTGTCGCGTCGATGGTCGCATTTAAGGACGGCGCACCCGATAAAAAAAATTATCGCCGCTACAAAATCCGCACGACCGAAGGCAAGCCCGACGATTTTTTATCTATGCGCGAAGTCACCAGCCGCCGCTACGGCTCCACGGACGATTTGCCCGATTTAATCGTCATTGACGGCGGTTTGGGGCAATTAAATTCTGCGCTGGAAATTATTCGCGGCGCGGGTCATCAAGTACCCGTCGTCGGTCTCGCCAAGCAATTTGAATTGATTTTCGTCGAAGGCTCCTCAATCCCCGTCGAATTGCCGCGCGACAGCCAAGCCCTTAAGCTAATGCAACGAATCCGCGACGAGGCTCACCGCTTCGCCATAACTTATCACAGAAAACTCCGGCGCAAACGCAACTTGAAATCGGAACTGGACAATGTGGCGGGTATCGGCGTCAAGCGGCGTACCGAACTTTTTAAGACCTTCGGGACGATAGGCAAAATAAAATCGGCAACGGTCGAAGAACTCTCCGCCGTGCCGAGCATGAATCGCGCCGCCGCCGAAGCTCTTAAAGAATTTTTCGACGCGCAATCATTTTAAGCAAAAGCCCCACCGAGTTTGTGGCGGGGCTGATTTTTTTTTGCGGAGAAATTTTTATCGGCGTCAAGCGGCGCACGGAGTTGTTTAAAAAATTTGGGACGATAGGCAAAATAAAATCGGCAACGGTCGAAGAACTCTCCGCCGTGCCGAGCATGAATCGCGCCGCCGCCGAAGCCCTTAAAGAATTTTTCGACGCGCAATCATCTTAAGCGAAAGCCCCCTCGAGTTTGTGGAGGGGCTAATTTTTTTTTTGCGAAAAATTTTTCAGCCGGGCGGCCAAGTCATTTTTCTGCCGCCGAGTAAATGAACGTGCAAATGGTGGACGGTCTGCCCGCCATCGTCGCCCGTGTTCATGACAATTCGGAAGCCGCCCTCGGCAACTCCCAATTCGGCGGCGAGCTTGGGCACCACGTCAACGAAAATGTGCGCGGCGAGTTCTTTATCCTCCGCCTTGAAATGCGCGACGCTCTGAATGTGTTTCTTCGGGACAATCAGCACGTGCACGGGAGCTTTGGGCGATAAATCTTTGAAGGCGACAACGCTGTCGTCCTCGAAAACTTTCTGCGCGGGAATTTCGCCCGCCGCTATCTTGCAAAAAATACAGTCAGCCATTTTGAAAACCTCCGTAAAAATTTATTCGACGACGGCGATAACATGCTTGACGCCGTAATATTGGGCGACGCAAGAATTTCTACAGCTGTTGAGTTTGGGCTCAATGCCCGCGAAGTAGTCAAGCTCTTCCGCCGCGCTCCTGTCGCCGTGAATACTTTCAAAGCGGTGACGGATTTGCATGCGCGGCATCGGAATTGGGTCAAGGTCGGCGTTGCGCTGGATATAACGAACTTGCCGCCGCGCCGCGTTGAATATCGATATGTCGACGTAAATTAACGTGGCGAAGTAGGAAACGAAACTTATCGTCAGGAGAATCGACACGCCGCGCAGAAATTTTTTCGGCAAGAGCAAGCCCGCTTTTAAATTCTGCCGCTCCAATTCCAAAATCGCCGAGCTTGACGCCACCAAGATAAATGACAGCGACGTTATCGAAATGCGCGCGTTGTATTCTGGCGAGAAGAGTAGCGCAATCGGAACTAAAAAGCCCGTCGCCGTGAACGCCAACATCAAAATTTCCGTCATGTTTATCTTAGCCGAAGTGCGCCGCGCGAAGTAGATAAAAATTGGAATCAGCGCGATAAAATCCGCCGCCACGACGCGCAAGAATCCGTTCGACATGTGCGATAAAAATAATTCTTTCGAGTAGACAAAGTTCGGGTGCGCAAATTCCATGCGGACGAAATTCCCCGGCGCGAGTAACATGAACGCACAGCCGACACTTACCGCCACGAATCCCGCGAGCATCCACGGGCGGAAGACGCCTTGAACTTTGCACATGACAAGCAAAAAGAACGTCAAGCAGACCGTCGCCAACGCGCCCGCTTCATTCGACCAGCCCGCGCAAAGTCCCAGAATAATCATCAGCACGACGTTCAAAGTAGAATTCGCCGCTTCGTGTGAACGCAACGCTTTGACATACGGCGTCAGGAAAAATAATTGGAAGAACGTCATCCACATGTAGTTGCAGGAGCCTGTCAGCCAAAATATACTCATCAGCGACGACGCCATTAAGAAAAACATTGTAAAAAAAATCCACACCAGAGCCGTCCGCGAAATTTTTAGCCACGTGTTTGCCAAGTTGATTATCGTCAGCACGAGGAAAATAAAAATTATAGTGTTGGCGATGTCGAAGTAGGGCTTGCCAATCCAAATAAAAAATTGCACGAAGGCATGGGCAAAAATTCTCCCGCCCCAATCAAAGTAATGCGACGTCAGCGATTTAAAAATATCGCCGATAGATTCAATGCGGTCGCGGTGTTCAATTTCGGGCGAGCCGAATTGCATTGCCTCCAAATTGCCGCCGTGCGCTCCGTCCCAGATAAATGCGTAGCCGTAGTCGTCATGGCTCAGGGGGCACAAAGTCGTTCTCACGAAGAAGAAAAACGCGAACGCCGCAAATAAAATGAACGAGCGCGAAGAGTCCATCGTCCGCATCAAGCGTTTAAAACTCAAAAGAAATCCTCCTTCAACTCAAAAGAGCGACGGCTTTGGAAAGTGTTGCGCCGATATTTTCGCGAATGACAAGTTCGGCGTCAGTATCAGCGTGCGTGGCAGTTTTGTTTATCAGAACCAAATGCCGCCCGCGAAAATAATCAATCAGCCCCGCCGCAGGATAAACGATTAAACTCGTGCCGCCGACAATGAGCGTGTCCGCCGCCGCAATCGCCCGAATCGAATTGGAGACGGTTTCATTGTCGAGATTTTCGCCGTAAAGGACGACGTCGGGCTTGACAATGCCACCGCATTTTTCGCAGTGGGGCACGGGAATATTTTCCATGACGAATTCAACGCCGTACTTCGCGCCGCACTTGACGCAATAGCTCCGCCGAATCGAGCCGTGCAGTTCGTAGACGACCTTGGAGCCGGCGATTTGATGAAGCCCGTCAATATTTTGCGTGACGACCGCGCTTAAATTTCCGCGACGTTCCAACTCGGCAAGCGCAATGTGACCGGCGTTGGGCGCGGCGTTCAGATAAACAAAACGCGCACGATAGAAGGCAAAAAATTCTTCGGGGTGATTCACGAAAAAATTGTGCGACGCCATTTCTTCGGGCGAAAAAGTTTGATTGAGTTTTTGATTGTAAATGCCGTTCGCGCTACGGAAATCGGGAATGCCCGACTCGGTGGACATGCCCGCGCCGCCGAAGAAAACCGCGCTTGAACTTTGCGACAAAATTTTTGCAAGTTTTTCAACGTCCGTCATCACGTTCCGCCTCCAAAGTTTTTAACGATTTTAAATCACGGCGCGGCTTTTGGCAACGGGCGCAAAATTTTTATGGACAAAATTTTTTCGTTTGATATAATTCGCGCGTAAAAGATTAAAGGAGGAAATTTTTATGCGAGGAAAATTTTTTGCCGCGCTGACTTTGGCGGCGACGCTTTTATTGACGGGTTGCGGCGGCGGAGACCAGCCCGCTCAAAAAGCCGACGACAAATCGGCAGCCAAGGAAGTCACGTTGAAAATCGGCGCGACGCCCGTGCCGCATTCTGAATTGTTGGAGGAGATTAAGCCAGACCTGAAGGAAAAGGGAATCACGCTTGAAATTGTCGAGTTCAACGATTACGTGCAACCGAACATCGCGCTCAACGACAAGGAACTTGACGCGAACTTTTTCCAGCACGAGCCGTATCTGAACGACTTCATCGCCGAGCACAAAGACGTTAAGCTCAAAAACGCCGGCGGCATCCACATCGAGCCGATGGGCATTTACTCCAAGAAGATTAAGGACTTGAAGGAATTGGCGGACGGCGCGACGGTTTCAATCCCCAACGACCCGACAAACGGCGGACGCGCTCTGCTCCTTTTGCAGAAGGCTGGCTTGCTTAAACTTAAAGACGGCGTCAACGAAATGGCAACCGTTCAGGACATCGCCGAGAATCCGAAAAACTTAAACGTTCAGGAAGTCGAAGCCGCACAGCTCCCGCGCACGCTTGAGGACGTGGACATTTCCATTATCAACACGAACTTTGCCATGAACGCCGACCTAAACCCCATGAAGGACGCGCTTTTTATCGAGGATAAAACTTCGCCCTACGTCAACATCATTGCCGTGCGCGACGGCGACGAGAACCGCGACGATATTAAAACCCTTGTGAATACCCTCCAATCCGACAAGATTAAAAAGTTTATCGAGGAGAAATACAAGGGCGCAATCGTTCCCGCGTTTTAAAAGCAATTAGGAATTTGGAGTTAGGAATGAGGAATTATCTTCGTTCCTAATTTTTTTGGAGGGAAAATTTTGGACGAGAAAATTTTTGGAGAAATTCCGCTGAATACGTGGCGTTGGCTCGGCGTCAACGAACTAAAGACCGCCGCGCAGGTTGAAGAAAAATTTTTTGAGGTGGGCGACGGCGAGACGAAAACTTTTGCTGAAGTCAATCTTGCTGAAGGAAATGTTGCGCGGAAGATAAAAATTTCTGTCGGAGAAAATGCGCGGGTAGAATTTATATCGGCGGATTTGGGGCGCGGCAATTATTCTGCGGACGTGGAGATTGACTTGCGCGGCGACGATTCGGCGGCTGATTTGGACGCGGTTTATTTCGGCGACGGCACGCGCAAATTGGATTTTAACTACGTGATTCGACAGCACGGACGGAGGACTAAAGCGACTATGAATGTGCGCGGCGCACTCACTGAACACAGCGACAAAATTTTTCGCGGGACTTTGGACTTTCAACGCGGCGCAAAAGGTTCTACTGGTTGCGAGCTGGAGGAAGTGATAATTCTGTCTTCGGGCACGCGCAATCGTTCTGTGCCGCTTATGCTAGCCGCCGAGGACGAAGTCGACGGACATCACGCCGTAAGTATTGGGCGGCTCGACGAGGAGAAAATTTTTTATCTGATGAGCCGCGGACTAGACAAATCGGAGGCGGAACGGTTAATCGTGGAGGCGGCGTTCAATCCCGTCATTGAAAAAATTACAGACGAAAATCTGCGCGGCGAACTTTTAGAAAATCTTCAGCGGCGGCTCGCTTAATCAACGCTCAAAATTATTTTGGGAGGTGAATTATCATGGCGAAATACGGCTACACGGCTCCGTGGTATTTTTACTGGGAAACCATCGGCAACGGCGGCAAATACATTAAAAACGACGAGTACAACTTCGTGATGAAGAAGTATAAATACGGCTGGGATTATGTTCTCGACGCAAACCGCAACCACTTGACGGTTTCCGGCAGCGGCGCAAAAATCACCGGCACGAGCAAGGCTGATGAAATTTACAACGGCGACGGCGAATTGAACGGCGGCGGCGACTCGGTGACAATCAACGCGGGCAAAGGCTACGATGAAATTACCAACTGGGGCGGCAAAAAAGTTTCAATCGTGGGCGGCGACGGCAATGACTGTATTTGCAATACTACATTTTATATTTGGAACGATGACTACACGCAGATAATTGAAACCGTCAAACCGGACAACGCGACGATAAACGGCGGCGCAGGCAACGATTACATTACCAATGAGGGCAAATCGTCTAAAATCGTGGCGGGCGACGACAATGATCGCATTGGCAACCACAGCGGCGAAAAAGTTTCAATCCTCGCGGGCGACGGCAATGACTCCATTTACAACGACGGCGACAAGGCTGTTATAAACGCCGGCAAAGGCGCAGACACCATTAATAACGGCGGCGAGTGGTACGGCAGCGAGTGGTACGCCAGCGGCGAGTGGTACGACGTCAGGTGGCACGACGGCGGCGACTCTGTGACAATCGACGGGGGCGACGGCAACGACCGAATCAACAACGGCTTGTGGAATGGTAGCAGATACATCGGAGGCAACCATGTGTCAATAAACGCGGGCGGCGGCGACGGAAACAATTCAATCTTCAATGACAGCGAGAAAGTTACAATACTCGCGGGCGACGGCGACGACACAATCGAAAACCACGGCTCCAACGTTTCAATCAACGGCGGCGACGGAAATAATTTGATAAGCCTGACGGGCGGCAAAGACATCAGCATAAAGGGCGGCAAGGACACCGAAACTTTTATCATCGAAGCTTACAACAATTTGACCGCCTCCATTCAGTCGGGCGAAGGCAAAAACGTGATAAAATTTCTCGGAAGTTGGGAAGGCTACGGCGGAAATTTTCTCAGCGTCAGCGGCGGCGTCAATGAAGTCTCTTCCATTCAAACGACGAACAACACGCTGATAACCGGCGCAGGCGACGACTCGGTTACAATCGGCAGCGACTACAACAGCATCATCGCCGGCATTTACGATATTTCTGCGGGCGGTGACGCGGATTATATTCTCGTCAACAGCGGCTCGAACAATACGCTTGACACGGGCGACGGCAATGATATCGTTTGGATTAAAGACGCGGCGACGAACAATACGATTAATACGGGAGCTCAAGGCGACTCCATTCGCAGCGAAGGCAACTCCAATTCGATTAACGCGGGCTACGGCAACGACACAATCGACAACTGGGGAAAGTTTGTGACAATCCAAGCGGGCGACCAAAAAACTACGGGCGGAAAAAATTCTGTCAAAAATCACGTCGACGAAGTTACAATCCTCGGCGGCAACGAATCCGACACGATTATAAATTACATGGGCAGAGGCGTCTCGATAAACGGCGGCGCGGGCAAAGATGTCATCAAGCTTTACTCCACGGAAGGTTTCGGAAATATCCTGCAATCCATTTTCAGACCGCTACTCAACGCCGGAAAAGATTTCAACCAGAAAAAAATCAACAATATCATCGACATGTACAACACGCTGGCGGAGTACATTGACGGCTTTGAACAAATCAGCCGAGTCGAAGCCACTTACAAAGGAAAAAATCAGATTGAAATACGCGACCACCTCAAAAAATTTCCGACAAGGCGGGCGAACTCGACGAAGCTTTGGATAAGGCGGAAGACAGCTTTAAGGCAGTAGGCTACAGCACCGACGATATTGCTCAGCTGAAGAAAGGCACGGGCAAGATTAAAAAAATTGCGGGCAAGGGTATCAAGTTCGCCGACAACACGGAAATTATGGCGGGCATGATTAAAGAATACGCCGACAATAAAATCTGGTCGACGGTCGCCAAAGAACTCGCCTCGGACTTTGCGCGGAACGAAAAAGGGCGCTTGGTTTTTGTTTGGAAGAAACCGCCGAGCGAGCCCACGACTGTGCGCGGCGGCAAGGGCAATGATAAAATTTACGGCGACGAGAAAAGATTTTACGTTTACGAGTACAAGGCGGGCGACGGGCACGACACGATTTTTAACTGGAACTCGAACGACACGCTTTCAATCACGGGCGGCTCTTACACCGGCAAAATCGTTAACGGCGATTACGTCGTCACAGTCGGCAAAGGCTCCGTGACTTTCAAAAATTATACGAGCAGGAGAATCACGCAGGTGCTCGTCGGCGACAGCTTCGAACAGCTTCCGTGTCAGATTGAAGGTCAAATGTTGAGCGGCGGCAGCGGCAACGACTGGCATGAGGCGTCGCACTCTTATTGGCAAACGATTGAGTCTCCGCCCGAAGGAATTTCCGTTGACCGCGATAACTTGACCGTGGCAGAAAATTTTTCAGGCGAAATTAACACCGCAAAAGATTACGCTCAATACATCACGCGCGTTGATGCCTCCAACGCGGCGGGCAATGTCGAAATTATCGGCTCAGATTCCGTAGAAAGGATAACTGCCGGCAAGGGCAACGACAACATTCACAGCAACCGCAGCTTTACCGTGATTCATTCGGGCGCGGGCAAAGATATCGTCTCGTCCTCCGGCGACAACAACAGCATAAACTCCAGCGCGGACAACGACATCATCGTCAACATCGGCGACTCCGTCACGGTTGATTCGGGCATAGGCAACGATTCGATTATCTCGGACGGCAAAAAAAATCTTTTCGTCGTGGCTGACGGCGGCAACAAAATTATTTACGGCTTCGGCAAGACGGATACTTTGCAAATCGTCGACGACAGCGGCACTTACTCGAAAAAAAAGAAAGGCGACGACCTCATCATCACCGCTGACGACGGGAAAATAACTTTGGCGGGCGCGGCAAGTTTGAAGTCGGTGCACATTGAAGTTTCCGTCACGAGCGGCAGAGAAATTTATAACGACGAATCCAATGCGGTGCTCCTCGGCACTAACAAGGCGGACACCATTGAGAACGGCGGCGCGAACGTTTCAATCAGTGCGCTCGGCGGCAACGATTCCATTCGCAACAGCGGCGACCATGTGACGATAAGCGGCGGCAAGGGCAATGATTCTGTCGGAAGTTGGGCTATCGGCACGGCTTACGTCTACAGCGCGGGCAATGACACAATCGACGACTTCAACGAAGACGATACGATTGTCCTCGGTTCCGTCAAGATAAATTCCTCCTTGCGCGCAGACGGAACCGTCACTCTCAACTTAAGCAACAAAAAAACTCTGACGCTCCAAAATTACTGGTCGGACAAAATTAACACCGTCAAGGCAGTTACGGATGTCAAAGCGATAAACGTCGTGCGCAACAGCGATTCTTCCGTCACAGTCAAAGGCTCTTCGGCTGATGATTACATTGAAAACAGCGGCAACTACGTGACGATAAATGGCGGCGCGGGCAGCGATTTCGCTAGTATCGGCGGCGACGCAAATGTTTACGTCTACAGCGGCGGCAATGATACGCTTCAAGATTTTGATAACCTCGACACGCTTGTTTTAGGCTCCGTTAAAGTAAATTCTTCTGTACAAGGCGACGGAACAGTTACTCTCAACCTAAGCAACAAAAAAACTTTGACGCTGACAAATTTTTGGTCAGATAAAATTAACACCGTCAAGGCGGTTACGGATGTCAAAGCGATAAACGTCGTGCGCAACAGCGATTCTTCCGTCAGCGTCAAAGGCTCGTCGGCTGATGATTACATTGAAAACAGCGGCGCGAACGTAACAATCGACGCGGGCGCGGGCAATGATAATGTCTACAGTAACGGCTGGTACGTTTCAATCAACGGCGGTTTCGGCTCTGACACGATAGAAAGTCGCGGAGATTATTCGACACTTCGCGGGGGAGCCGGCAACGATTTAATCAACGACAGATTCTCTCCGAAAAGTTTATTCGACGGCGGCGACGGCAACGATACGATTAACGTCTTAGGTATGAACGTGACTGTCACGGGCGGCAAAGGCTCCGATCAAATTTTCCTCAAAAGCACGAGCAACTTGATAAAGTACGCTTCAGGCGACGGCAACGACACCATTTACGGCTTCAACTCGACGGACTCGCTTAGCATTTCGGGCGGAAAATATTCGACGCAAGCGAGCGGCTCCGATGTCATTGTCACGGTCGGGAAAGAAAAAATTCTTTTGAAGGACGTTAAAGGCAACGCGATTAACATTAACAAAAAGAACGTCGGCGGCTCTTCGACGAACAAAAATTTAGTCGTGCTCACGTCGGGCGGCGACACTTTGAACAACGGCTTGGACGGCGTGACGATTTCGGGCGGCAAAGGCTCCGACGTTCTCGAAAATGATTTCGGCGACAAAGTTTCACTCAACGCGGGCGCGGGCAATGATAATGTCTACAGTAACGGCT